>PWLK01000090.1 GCA_003560545.1 Candidatus Woesearchaeota archaeon
ATGAACAAAATGAATAAACCCCCGATGATAAGCTGTCCAACGAGGATTAAAGGGCTTATCCCGGGAACAGGGGTTAAGCCTCCCATTAATACGAATACAAAGGATTCAACTACTACGAAGAAAACAGCTAGTATTTTCTGGGTTCCCTGGAAACGCCTCCTGCCATCCTGGGTTGTAGGCTCAAAGTTTATAATTCCGGAGCCGTTAAGCAACTGCAACACAATGCTAGCCGTAACGATAGGCCCAATGCCGAGGCTTACAATGCTTCCAAAGCTGGCTCCGAGGATCATGCTCAGGAACCTGAACTGCTCCAAAGCGTTCTCGCCTAACCCGTAAAGAGGTATTAGTGTTAACAAGAAATACAATCCTAATATGACACCAGTCCATTTCAGCTTCTCGCTGAAGCCTATCTTTTTCTGGGATGGAGGCTTTATCTGCGGGAAATTGTTTATCAGTGTATCGAAAAAACTCATTTTGCTTTTTTCTCAGCCCTTTTTTTATTCTGATAATAAGTTAACTTTTCCTTTGGCAGCCTCTATTTTTTCTTTGGCCTTGCCAGAGGCGTGCTTCACGGTTATGTCAAGCTTTTGCTTAATTATTCCTGTTCCTAACAGCTTTGTGTACCCCATGCCTTCGAGGTCTACTTTGAAATGATCGTTATCTTTCACGGCGACGCCTGCTTCAACCCAGCCATCGAGTTTCTGGGCTATTATTGAAAGGCTTATAGGGTTATCCTCTTTTTTTCTTATGGGTGTAAACCCTGATTTTCCGAAGTACTTAGACTTCCAGTACCTTGGCTTTTTCGCGTCTCCTTTCTTCCCGCTTCCTGCTTTTCCACGTCCTCCCCTGTGGCCTGCTCATCTGTGTTTTTTCTTGGAGCCCCATCCATGGGTCCAGCCTCCTCTTTGACGTGAATTCTTTTTTCTCTTATTGTAAGCCATTTTAAATCATCCTTTTAATGAGATCGTTAATTTTTTCGCCTAGGTTTCCAAGGCTTCCTTTTTCAGCATGAGCTTTCTTCGTGCCAACCCTTCCAAAGCCTCCTCTGGGTGGGTGCAAGGCGTAATGCTTCTGTTTTTCTTTTCCTCTTTTCTTTTTTAGCTCTTCAAGGGTTTCCGGGCTTATCTCGCCGTACGCCACGTAGTCCTTGCATTTCTTTACCATGCCTGTGTTAACAGGGTTTTTGTCGAGGACTACGCAGGAATGCTTTTTTCTCAGGTTCAGCATGTTAAGGGTTTCTTTTTCTTCCCTACCTGCGTTTATAGTTCCTCTTATGAGGATTACTGCTATTTTTCCTTCGCTCATTTTGTAACCCCTTCAGCTCTTCCTTCTTGGAGTGATAGTGCGTCAATGTCTTTTGGTCGTATCTTAGTGGTGCTTAGCTTTCTCAGGGCTTGCTCGCATGCCTTGATGAGGTTGACTTTGTTCTTTGTCTGTCCTCTGGTCTTGGACCACACGTCTTTTATGCCTGCGAGCTCAAGAACTTTCTGGCATTCTTTTTCCACGCATAAGCCTTTTCCTTTCGGTGCGGGCATCAGTGTTAGTTCTACGGAGCCGCACTTTCCTGTAACAGCGAAAGGTATGCTGTTAGGCTCTTTAGAGTTGGATTCCCAGCTCCCACTACCCCTGGCTATCTTGAAAACGTTTAGCTTTGCAGCTTTAACTGCTTTCTCTCTTGCTGGTACGGTTTCTTTGCTTTTCCCAAGGCCTATGCCTACGTAGCCGTTCTTGTTGCCTATGACTGCCATGGTTGTGAACTGTGGCTTGTTGCCTTCACGGGTTTTCTTCTGGGTCTGCCTGAAAATCCTTCTCTGGCCTCCTCCGAACTTTCCTTTGGCCTGGCCGATCATTAATAGTTCTGATTCCATTCCTGGAAGGAGTGAATCTACTATTTCTTGTTCTAGGACTGGGAGTCCGTTGTCCAGGATTTGGTCTATGTCGTTGATTTCCCGGTTGAACACCATCTTCCCCACAGTAGTCCTCGGAGTCCAGTTTTCTGATATCTTGATTTGTTCCTTGGATGATTCCTCGTCTATTGGTTCCAGGGTTACTTTTTCTTCTGCTTCCGACTCCGTTTTTTTCTTAACCGTTTTTTTCTTTTCAGCCATGATTTATCACTTTAATAATTCTGATTTTATCTTTTCATAGTCTTGCGTTATGGTTTTGTGTTTTTCCAGGTACTTGGAAATGTGTTCTCCTTTTAACCTTTCCTCTCCTGGGAAGATTTCTTTTCCCGCAGGGATTTTAAGGCCTGAGTCTATAACGCCTTTTAGGGCTGCGTATATCCTTGATCCTTTCAGGGGTGAGTAAAGCCCTATGTCGAGTACTGCGCCATTGATTTTTTTCTCTTTGGCTTTAACTCCTGCGAGTAGTCCTGTGAGGTACGCGGCGGGAATGTTTTTCAGGGAGTGCTTCCAGCCTTTCTTTTCAAGCTCTTTTGAGTTCGCTGTCAATAGTACTTTGTCTCCTTCAGGGGCGTACTTTATTACCTGGATTATTATGTGCTTGTTTGTTTTCCTTATTGCCAGGCGGTCTTTTCTTCCTTTGAGGAGTTCTAATCGTTTCTTGTAGTCAGTCCTGCCTTCTCTTCTCCTCCTGTGCCTGACCGTGTAAGTTGTTTTTTGCTTCATTTTCAATCAGATTTTTTCTTTGCTGCTTTCTTCTTAACCGTTTTTTTCTTGGCAGCTTTTTTCTTGGTTGTTTTCTTTGCCGGAGCCGGTTTTTCCTGTTTGGCTTCTGGCTTTGTGAATAGCTTGTGTTCGTTCAAGTATATTTTTATGTGTCTTGTACTCCTGAAAAATCCTCCTTTGGCTTTCAGGTATATGTTCCTGTAAGTCTGGTTTGTGATTAGTTCTTTGGATTTTAGTTCTGTTATGAATTTTCTTTGGCTTCTTATTTTGCTCATCCAGCTTTCTTTTCTTGGAAGCCTCGCAGTCTTTTTTCCTTCCCTGGATCCTTTGCCTTTTCTCAGGCCTTTGGATTTCTGGATTTTGAGTTTTCTAGCCCTGCTCTTTGAGGATTCGCTTACTGGTTTTTTCGTGATGGCTTTGTCAGCTATGAGTTTTCTTATGTCTGTCTTGGTAATGCTCTCTTTTATGTCTGCCAGCCTTTGCTGGTCGAACACTACTTTTTTCTCGGATACTCCTAGGAGTTGGGCTGCAAGCCTTTTCTGGGTTTTCATTTTCTATCAGCTTTTCTTTGTGAGTACTTTGTCTTTCTCTTCTTTTTCTTTTTTCTTCTTTTCTTCTTCGTTTAATTCTTCCTTGGATTCTTCTTTTGGTTCTTCTTTTTTCTCTTCTTTTTTCTCTTCTTCAGCCTTTTTTTCTTCTTCCTTGGCTTTTTCTTCTAATTGTTTAGCTTGTTTCTCTCTTTCCTGTTTTTTCTCTTTGCTTTCTTTCTTTTTCTCTTTGAATTGTTCCTGGATTTTTTCTTTGTATTCCTTTGCTTTTACGTTTAGGATTGTGATATTCTTTTTTTCTGCTTCGCTTATTATTTCGAGTTGTTTCTTTTTCCCTACGCCCGGGAGTATTATTCCTTCTTCTTTCGGGTTTATTTTTTCAAGTTCTCCAACGCTTTTAATGTATATTATTCTTAGGTTGGCTTTGTTATGAATGTTTCTTTCCAGGTCTTTTCTGCCGTAGCCAGGCTTTACTATGGGTGAATGGGCTTTGCGGTTAAGCCTTCTCTTATTCGTGATGCCTTTGGGCTTCCGCCACTTCTCGTTTACTCTTGCCTTTTTGTGGCTGTCTTTCCTTACGAATTTCTTTGGTATCATTTTAATGCACTAGTTTCTTACCTGCTTTTTCAATTATGTATATGCCGTCCTGGAATATTCTTTTGTCGAATCCAGGCCTGAACGTTAGTTTTTCTATGCTGGCTGCGACTTGTCCGGCTACTTCTTTGTTTGTTGCTTCAACAACGATTTCTTCTCCTGACACGTTTACTTTTGCGTCAGGGTGAATTTTAAGTGTTCTCGGAACTTTTTCTCCGATGAAGTTTTTAACTTCTAAGACGTCGTTTTTCACGTTGACCGTCATGGGGAAGTGCCCAGAGCATATTTTGAGTTTGTATGTGAATCCTTCGTTTACGCCTTTCAAAATGTTTTTTATGTGGGCTCTGTTCGTGTTCATAAGCCTCTTCGCTCTTTTCGTGTCTTCAGGGTATGTGAGTGTTACTTCCTGGCCTTCCTGTTTTACCTGGACTTTCTTGTCAGTGAGCTTTCTTTTCAGCTCTCCTTTCGGCCCTTTGGCTACCACGAAGTTTTTCTCCTGCACCACCGTGCAGTTTTCTGGTGCTTCTATTTTTTCTGTTAATCCCATTTTTGATCAGTAAGCGTAGCTTATCAGCGTGCCCCCTATGTTTTCTTTTTTAGCTTGTGTGTTTGTCTTTATTCCTTTGCTTGTTGAAACGATTAGCACTCCGAAGTCCATAGCTGGCAAGTACCTTTTTTCGAATTTCTCGTAATCACTTACCTTAACCCTGAACCTTGGCTTTACCGCGCCGCACTTGTTAAGGCTTCCTATTAAGTGTATCTTAAGGGCTTTGCCTCCTTTGCCATGGTCTATTTCTTCGTATGACCCTATGAATCCTTCTTCTTGCATTATCCTGAGCACTTCTTTTATGACTTTGGAGTTGTTGTCTGTGACTAGTTCTTTCTTTCCAAGTTTTTCGTAATTGTAAACATGGCTTAACACGTTTGCCAGTGGATCGTTCAGCGACATTTTTTTCCTCCTATTACCTGTATTTTTTGAATCCTAGTACTATTGCATTTTCCCTGAAACAGTGCCTGCATAGCTTTAGCCCGTACTTTGATATGTGCGCGCCTGTCCTCCCGCACCGCCTGCAAGTATGCGTTTTTTCCCCGTGCTTTCTTTTCTTGGGAACGTTGTATTTCTTGTACTTCTCTATCTTGCCGGGTTTGTTGCTTAGCTGGTTTAATAGCTTTTTATGGGTTGACGTTGTCATTTTTATTCTTCACCTATCTTGGCAGAGTATTTTTCTTTCATGAAGTTCATTGCTTCTTCTTTTTTTACCTGGTGTTTTGCAGGTATATTCTTTTTTCGCACGGACCTGTGCTTCACCCTGTACCCTGGCCTTGTCAGCGTAATGCTTACCTGCAACCCCATCATTCCTATCTCGGTGTCGTACTTCGCGTCTTTTATGTCGACGTACTCGGGGAGGCCGAAGCTTATGTTTCCGTGGTTGTCAAAATATGATTCTTCTAATAAGTTGTCTTTGGCGTAAAGCACGCGTTTTATCATTTCATCTGCTTGTTTGCCTCGCAACGTTTTCTTTACACCTATAGGTAGGCCTGGCCTGAGACCCCATCCTTGTATTCTTTTCTGGGTGACTGTTTTCACAGGCTCTGTTCCTGTAAGGTTTTTGAGCAGCTTAACGCCTTTTTCGAGGAGCCTTTGGTCTTTCCCTGCTCCTATGTTAAGGGTTACTTTTGCCACTTTGATTTCTTTCATTTTCATTTTGCTTCAATGTTGATTTCTGGTTTTTCTTTTCCTGTTACCAAAACGTATTCTTTCTTTGTTTCAAAGGTTTCTTTTCCTGTTTTGATCGTAACGGTGTCTTCTTTGATTTCTTTGATATCCCCGTGCGTCCCGGAGTGCTTTCCAAGGAAAACTATTGCTTTGCAGTCTTTTTCCAGTTTTACATGTTTCTCTATCTTGTTCCCCGGGATGCTTATTATAAGTGTGTCTCCTACTTTGTATTCCTTGGCTTGTTTTTCATCTACTAATATGTTCGCTCCGTTCATAAGGTTGACTTGTATTTTCTTGTTTTTTACGGGCGTCTTGTTTATTATTCTTGAAAGGGTTTTGCCTGCTTCGCTTTTTGAGAGGGGCTTTGCAACGATTTTTCCCTTTGAGTCAAGTGTTACGAGGAAGTGCTTGTCCTGGCCTGGCATGCTTACCACATCGAGGAATCCTGCTTGGTGCTTGTAATCCCTTTTCTTCTTCCCGTTTACCAATAAGTCTTGTTTTGTCAACAAGTACTTTGTTTCCTTTGTGGTGTTGGATACTTTTGCGTTTTCTTTTAGGAATGTGTTCACGGACACTGCAAGGTTCTTGTTGTGGCCTCCAGGGCTTGGCCTGGTTACGAATGTGTTTACCTTTCTTAGTATCCTCCACGTCCTTGGAGCTGTAAGCCTTTTCATGTGGTTCTTAACCATTTTTCTTGTCCTCTTTGGTTTCTTTTACCTGGAGTTTTTGCTTTCTTTTCTTGTCATCCAGTTTTAATTCTACGATTTGAAGGTTTGATGGTTTCAATGCGACTTTGATTTTTGAGCCGTCTTTCTTTGGCTTTTCTATTCCTGTCACGTACACTTTTGTGTCTTTGACTTTTATTGTTTCAACCCTGCCTTCTTTGCCTTTGTTGTTGCCTCTTAGTATTCTTACTTTATCACCGGTTCTGAGGCGCACGCTTCTCTTCCCATGCCTTTCTCTTAGCGTTTTGGATAGGTTTGCGTTGAGGAACTTGCTCTTTGTATGCATCGGAGCGTTGTAAGCGTACTTCCTCTGCTTCCTTGGCTGCGTGCTGCTCTTCCATGTTTTTGAAAATGCTGTTTTCATATTTGTTTCCTCATACTATCATGCTTGATATCTTTGCAATACCTGACCATCTCTCGCAGGCTTCCTTGGCAACAGGGCCTTTCAGGATTGTTCCTTTTGGGTTGCCTTTGTCGTCTTTTACGACTACGGCTGAGTTGTCCTCGAACTTAACTCTTGTGCCGTCAGGCCTCGTGTATTCTTTTTTCTGCCTTACGATGACTGCGAGGACAACGGTTTTTCTCATATCCGGTCGTCCTTTTACAACTGATGCTTTTACCATATCCCCTATTCTTGCACTGGGCATTCTGCCTTTCACGGTTTTATGGCCTTTAACTCCGAATATTCTTAGTACTTTGGCTCCGCTGTTATCACAGGTGTCTACTAATGCGCCGTGTGGCAGGCATTTTGGTATTGATGCGCTTATGCTTTTCATTTTCACTCAGTTTTTTTCTTTACAATCTTGGTTACTATGAAATTCTTGGTTTTGCTTATAGGCCTTGTCTCGGCTATTTCGACTAAATCCCCTGTTTCTGCGCCTATATCTTCAGGGTTGTGGGCTTTGACTTTGCTTCTTGCTTTCTCGTATCTTTCGTACTTGGAGTTATACTTTCTTCTCTCCCATGACACGGTCACTGTCTTGCTCATCTTGTCGCTTGTGACCTTGCCTGTGAGCTTTCTTCCCCTTGTCCCGATTTGTTTTTCAGCCATTTTTACCTTCCTTTGATTTTTATCCGGTCTTCCGGTCTTTTTATGATCTTATTTCCTTGTATTTCGTTTCCGTTTATCATGAACGTGTTGTCTTTTTTCATTATTGTCTTAATCTTTTTGTTAACCTTTACTTTGAATGTGTGCATTGTTTCATCAATTATTTTTCCTTTCAATCCTTGTATTTCTTTGTTCCTTGTTTTTTTGATTTCAACGTTTTTCCCTATGTATTCTTCGTGGTATTCTTTCATTCTATTGAGTCCGGTGGGAAACCGAGCTTCACAAGTTCTTTCTTGATGTCCCTTGTGTGGTCGCCTTGCAATTCAACAAGCCCGTCTTTCGCGGTTCCTCCGCATGCGAACTTGTTCTTGAGCTTCTTCGCGATTTCCTTGATGTTGACTTCGTGCTGGTTTATGCCTTTTATCACAGTGTATTTTTTGCCGAACTTCTTTTTTTCAAGGACGATCTTGATTTTTTGTCCTTCCCTGGCGATGTTTTCCCATGCGCCGAGTTCTTTCGGCAGGCCTGTTATCGGGTCTACTTCTGGCATGTTTTACTTTTTTTCCTCCTTTGTTTTTTTCTGGTTTAATCCGAGTTCTTTTTCTTTTTTTATTGTGAGCATTCTTGCAAGTGTTCTTTTGATTTGCTTGATTTGCCCAGGGTTTTTGGGCGGCGTACTGGTTGCGGCTTGGCCTTGGAGCTTGGATAACTCTGTTTTTAGCTCGAAAGCTTTTTTTTCAAAGTCTTGCTCTTTCAGGTTTCGTATTTCTTTTGTTTTCATTTTTCTTCAGCCGTTTTTTTCTTTGCTGCTTTCTTCGCTGCTTTCTTTTTCACAGATTTTTTCTTAGCAGCTTTTTTCTTCGTTGTTTTTTTCTTAGCAGCTTTTTTCTCTTCTTGTTTTTCTTCTTCCTTTGCTTTTTGTTCTGCTTCTTCTTTGGCTTGTTCTTCTGTTTTAGGGATTACTTTGTCTGGTAGCTTCGTGGATCCTGGCATTACGTTGACTTGTATTCCGACAACACCGGATTTTAGCCTTGCTACTTGTATGGATTTGTCGGTTCCGCTTATGCTTATATCCCCGCATTTCTTGAGGTAGCCTTGGTAGAACCTCCAGGTTTTTGCTCTTGCACTCGGGATTTTTCCTGATATTAGTATTTCTGCGCCGTGAGCTCCTGAGTCCATTATCGTGCTTAGTGCTTTGTGGCCTATTCCTTTGAATCGGACTGGCCCGTACCTTTCCAGGCTGTTCGCGATTACTTCTGCTGTGATAGCCGCACTCCCCCTTGGGTCTGTTACTTCGTCGATTTCGATTTGCGGGTTTTCCAGGTTGAATTTTTCTTTTAGTTCTTTTGTAAGCCTCGCAATGTTTGCTCCGCCTTTTCCTACTACGAGTCCCGGCCTGGATGCGCTTACCAGGATTTTTTCTCCTAAAGGAGTTTTTTGTACTTTTACGTTGCTTAGGCCTACTTTGCCTAGTTCTTTGTATAAGTATTCTTTGATTTCGAGTTCCCTGATGTTTTGTGCTACGAATTTTCTTTCAATCATTTTTGTTCCTCAGCCTGCTTTTTTTCTTGGGCTTGCTTCTTAGGACTTGGTTTTTCCGTGGCTGGTTTGGCTTTCTCTTTTTCTTCAGCTTTCTTTTCTTCTTTCGGGGTTTCTTTTTTCTTTACAGGTTTTTCTTCAGTCTTTTTCCCTTCTTCTTTTTTCTCGGCTTCTTTTTTGGTTTCAGTTACTGCTTGTTTTTCGGTTTTTGGCTCTTCCTTTTTCTCTTCCGCTTTTTCTTTGCTTGGAGTTGCTTCTTTTTTCCTGGATTTTTTTGGCTCTTCTTGTTCTTCTACTACTATTTCGAGGTGTGTTCTTTTGAACATCCTTCTTCTTTGCCTTCCAGGCCTTATTTGGTCTGAGCCTTTGTTAGCGTTTAAGTGTATTATTTTTAGTTGTGATGCAAGGCCTTTGACTTGTGCGTTTGCTTCGGCTTGTTCTATTAGTTTTAGGAATTCCTTGCTTGCTTTCTCAGGGTATCTTCCTGGCCCGCTTATTATTTTCCTGTGGCCTACGCCGTCCGTGAATCTTTTGAAGGGTATTGGTTGTTCTTTTCTGAGGACTTTGTTCAGTATTTTCTTCGCGTCCTCAGTGGTTTTTCCTTTTAGGTGATTGGCAATTTCTATGCTTATCTTGGTGCTTATTCCAAGGTCTAGCCCGGTGGCTCTCGCCATGTTTTCCTTAAAGCCTTGGAATGCGTATTGTTTTGCCATTTTTATTTCACGGATACGTTTGATTTGGATTTGGTTGCGCCTACTCCTGGCGAGGTGTGCATCACCCTGTTTCTTGTCAGGACTAGCTCGCCGAGGTAGCACCCGATTGCTTCTTGTGGTATTGTTATTGCTTGATAGGTTTTCCCGTTGTGGATTCTGACTACTTTTCCTACCATGCTTGGGAGTACTATCATGTCTCTTAAGTGTGTTTTTACGCTGTTTTTCTTTTTGATTTTTTCAACCAGCGCTTTTTCTTCTTCTTTGAGGCCTCTGTGTATCTTTCGCCTCTGCCTACTAGGCATTAGTGCTGATAGTTCTTTCATGGATAGTTTTTGGAGTTCTTCAAGCGTTTTTCCTTTGTATGTGAATACTTTTTTTGCCATCTTTACTTACCTTTCTTCCTCCCAGTTCTTCTTGCGGCTATGCTTCCCACCTTTCTTCCTGGAGGGGCGTGCCTTGAGACGGGTTTGTTCTTTGACTTTCTTAGTGTTCTTTTGTTTCCGAATGGGTGGGCTACTGCGTTCATAGCCGTTCCGGATACGATTGGGTAAAATTTGTTCCTTGCTTTCATTAAGTGGTGTTTCTTGCCTGCTTTTAGCAAGGGCTTGTCCGTTCTCCCGCTGCCTGCTATTACGCCTATCATGGCTTTGCATTCAGGGTGGAATTCTTTTTCTTTCTTGCTTGGCAGTAAGACTTTGACTGCTTTGCCTGTTTTTCCTACTAGCTTTGCGCTTCCCCCGCTGCTTCTGACGAATTTTCCGCCGTCGCCTGGTTTGGCTTCGATGCAGAATATGCTTGTTCCTTCGGGGATGTCTTTTAGTGATAGTATGTTTCCTGCTCGTACTTCGCTTCCGCCTATATTATATGTTTCTCCTACTGCGACGCCTTCAGGCGCTACTAAGAGGCTCTTTGTTTTATCGTTATATTCTGCTTCTATTAATGGGGCTGTGTGGCCCGGGCATCTTACGAGGTTCTTCACAGTATAGCTTTCTTTTCGGAGCATTTTTATGTCTCCTTTATACCTGAAGTCTGGAGCCCTGAATCTCTGGGTTCCTCTTCCCCTTCTTTGTTGTATTAAGTTCTTGCCCATTTTTACATCAAGCCTAGTTTCGTTGCAATGTCTATTGCTGGTGTTTCATCGCTGAATTGTATGTATGCTTTCTTTCTTCCTTTCCTGTCCATCATCGTTTTTACGTCTACGATTTTTGCGTTGAGCGCTTCTTCCAATGCTTTTTTGATCTCTGGCTTTGTGGCTTTCCTGTCTACTACGAATGCTAGTTTGTTTTCTGATTCCATTAAGCGTATGCTTTTCTCTGTTGCTAACGCGTATCTCAATGCCATTTTCATTCAGCTTTTGCTTTTTCAGTTTCTTTTTTCACGGTTTTCTTAACCGTTTTTTTCTTAGCAGCTTTTTTCTTCGTTGTTTTTTTCTTTGCAGGCTTTTCCTCTGCTTGTTTTTTCTTTTCTTTCTTCACAACTTTTTTCTTATTGGTATTTGTGAATAGGTTTTCTTCTCCTAGTTTCTTGATCGCGGATTCAGTGTAAAGTGTTAGTCTTCCTAGCTCTGCGCCTGGCGCTAGTAGTTCTGCGTTCACATTATTTATTACTGCTATATCTGCGCCTGGGAGGTTCCTCGCTGCTTTTTCCAAGTCGCATTCCTGGCTTACAACGAAAAGCATGGTTTTCTTTGTCTTGTGCTTCCTGCCACGAGTTTTGCCTTTGCCAGCTCTTATCTTGGTTGTGTTTCCTCTTTCAAGCTCTTCCTTGAATCCAATGGCTTCCAAAGCTTTGACGAGGTCTTTGGTCTTCGTTATTTTTTCGAATTCATCTGTGATTATGAACGGGTATTCCTTGGGTGCTTTATGCCCTCTTTTTTTTACGAGTTCAGCGTTAACCGTTGCTGCCAATGCACTCCTGATGGCTTTCCTGTTTTCTTTTTCGTTAACTTTTTTCTCCCATGACTTGCTTGCCTTAGGAGGGTGTGCTCTCCTGCCGCCAGTGGTATGCGGTGCGAAAGCGCCAACATAATAAATCTGTGTTCCACGCCTTGAAAGTATTTTCCTGGGAGTCCTGCTCTGGCCTATCCCGTACGTTCCCCTGTAAGCCCTTCTTCTCTTGGAAAGATATGTTGAAGCTCTCTTGCCTGCTTCAGGGCTTGCACCGTATGGCTGCCTATTATTCAGCTGCAATGCTATTACGGCTCTCTTGATTATGTCTTTTCTTAGAGGTTCTTTGAATTGCAAAGGTAAGTCTATGTTTCCTGTTTCCTTTGCGTCCTTGCCTAAGAGTTTTAGCTTCATCTTACTTTCCCTGTTTTGATTCTTTGCTTATATACCTGATTGAGTCTGATGTAAAAACTTTTTTTTGCTTCTCCGGAGGCCTTATTGGCTGGGTTAGTGTTACCAGGCGTTTCTTCGGGCCTTGAATGCTTCCTTTTACCATGACATAGCTTGTTTTAACAGTTCCGTAGCGCACAAACCCACCTTTTGGGTTGACTTCTTCAGGCTTGTCACTGATTTTGATTAGTGGATTATTATACTGGGTTCTCTGGTGGTAACCGGTTTGGCCTGCGTATGCAACCCTGTACATGTAATGGGCTTGCGCAATCCATCCTCCTAGTGTTCCCGGCCTCCTCCTTCCTTTCTCGGATTTGTGGTTCTTTAAGCCGATGCCAAACCTCCTCACAGGTCCTTGGGTGCCGTATCCTTTTGTTATTGCATGAGTGTCTACTACCTGGCCTTCTTTGAACAAGTCGGTTACGAGTATGTTCTTATCATGATGATTCTTTATGTACTCTATTTTTTCTTTGTTAGAGCCGCCGAGGCTTACTTCGAATAGCTCAGGGGTTTTCTTTAAGTCGATTAGTTTTGGATTAGTGTAGATTTGGATGGTGATGTCTTCGTAATCATCAGGGTTTAATTTGTCAAGGTCTTCTGGTTTAGCTTGTTTTTCCTTGTCTTTTGACTGCAATGTTTTTCTTGCGAGGTGTTTCTCGGTTTTGAAGTTCAGTTGCTTGTCAACAACTATTCCTGTGCCTTTCTTTTTGTAAAGCCTTACACCTGCGATTCTTATTGGCGGGCATTCCAGGATTGTTACGGGCATGGACACGTTTATATCTGCTTTCTTAGGCGTGTTGTCCTTGCTCCTTACTATTATGTGTGTCATGCCTGCTTTGTAAGCTGGGAATGCTAATGGCTTGGCTTCTTTGGAAGATGGCTTACTCCTGATTCTTGCGTACGGCCTTTTGGCTCTCTTCCTGGGCCAGACGCCCATGCTTCCAAACCTTGGTCTTCCTTTTTTCGGCATTTTTTAGAGTACCTTATCTAGGACTTACTGGTTAGTCCTTTGTTTTTTTAATCAGCCTATTGTTGAAATGCCTCCGTTAGAATTCCAATCCGGAATTTTGTTTGGAGGCCTTCTTTTCAGGCCGTGGCAGGACGATTCATTTGAATCGCTGCAAGCGACCGGAATATTGTTCGCTTTAAAAACCTTTTGGAAACCGCCCAGAGGAGAAAAAAGAATTATTTACCATATGAACAATAAATTTTTTTTTGGAAAAAGCGAAAATTATCCGGAAAATGCTTAGAAACTCAATTAAAAAAATTTGCTAAAATAATTCTTTTGATGCGTGTGATGAAAAACTACAAGATTATGAAGACGAAGAAATTCAACAAGCAACTCGAAAAAATACCTCTAGACATAAAAAAAAGATTTGAAAAACAATTAGAAAGAGTCGCAGAAGACCCTTATAATATTGGAAAGCCTCTTGGCTTTAAATGGTTCAGAGAACTTAAAAACAACACGTACCGGCTTTATTACCTTATTTATGAAGAAGAAGTAGTTGTGTTGCTTGTAGGGGTTTCAAACAAAAAGATGCAGCAAGAATATATAAACAAAATAAGAAATAAGCTGAAGTCATTAAGAAAAAAATGAAAAATTTATATAATTAGGCGTGTTAAATAAGGTGGCAAAATGGAAAAAAGGAACTCTGCATTGGTAAGAGAGAATGAAGAGCTTGCAAATAAAATTGCGAAGATATTATTAAAGGTAGAGAGAAAAGAATTAAGAATAAGATGAAAGGCCAAAAAGAATTGGAAGAAGAAAACGAATTCCTTAAAGACCTGCTGGAATCTCTTGAAGACATAGAAAAAGGCAGG
>PWLK01000041.1 GCA_003560545.1 Candidatus Woesearchaeota archaeon
ACCTTAACTGTACGATGAGGGCAGCGTTAATAATTACGAGAAAAACAATGATAGGAAACAAAGCGGTGCTCCCGGAAAGCGTTCCTTCTTCAACCAACCGGGAAGGTCTCGTTGCAAAACCTGTTAAAGGATTAAGAGAACTCCTCTCGCTTCCCCCGAGTACGTTTGAATGAATTCTATCAAAGACGAATGGCGTGGAGTTCACAGGGAAAGAATTCAGTTCCTCCGACTCCAAAAAAACATTGCAAACATAAGAATTTCCAGGAACGGGATCCTCAAAAACATGACTACTGATTTCTGTTAACACGTTGTTTTCATACCAGGAAAAAACTGGCTTGACAACGCCTTCCTCCTCGTACGCAAAAGAACAAGACAAAGAACCATCTTCGTAAGATACAACCACGTTTTCAGGTATGGCTAAGCGAGCCACTTCCAAAGTTATCCTGCCTGATGAGTGAGCGTGCACAGGAAAAATCATTATAATAACAAGAACCAGGAAAGCCACGTGCTTTATCATTTCTTTTTCTTTTTCTCATTGCCAGAATCAAAAGCCTTCTCGTAAGCCTCATCCCCTATTCCTTCGCGCTGCTTCCGCTCTTTCTGGTCTTCATAGCCCGCCATGAACGCTTCTTCCTCGGGGCTTATCTCATCGTTTTCAACCAAATCCTCACGAGCGTCATCATCGTAGACTTCTTCAATATCCTGTTCTTCTTCTCTTTCTGACATAAAACCCTCCGGCGAGAAAGGGGTTTATATATTTTTCGTTTCAGGTAAAGGTTTTCAGCAACCTTTTTATATCCACAAGCACTCATATCAATATATGAGGTTTACCAGGATTACAATTATACGGACGAAGAAGCCTAACACTGTAAATGTAAACGAATTACTGCAATGGTTCGGAGGGACGTTAGGGCTTTTCAACCTCAGGGACAAGGACAGAAGTTGCTTCAGAGTCTTCCTTGTACTGCTAAAAAAAGCAAAGCAAGGAGAAGGCATCACAAGCGATGAAATCGCAGAGCAAACCATGCTCAGCAGAGGCACCGTAGTATACCATTTAAACAAATTAATGGAATCAGGGCTTGTGCTGACAGAAAAAAACAAGTACTTCTTAAAAGTAAGCAACCTCGAAGAACTCGTAGACGTTATACGCCACGACGTTAACAACGCATTTGACTCCCTAAAAGACATAGGCAGGGATTTAGACCGGCTTCTGGAGATGAAATAATGAGCGAAGGAAAACTTCCTTTTGAATCAGAAAGGAATGATACTAGTGTGCTTGGAAAAAAAGAATGCGAGAGCAGGCACGGGAAAAAACCTGGAGAAAGAAGCACGGAAGAACTGCTGGGTAACAGCATAGTATTAATTGACAAGCCAAGCGGACCCACAAGCCACCAAGTAGTGGATTACGTGAAAAAAATTCTTAACATAAAAAAAGCAGGGCACTCAGGAACACTTGACCCAGGTGTGACAGGGGTGTTGCCCGTAGCGCTGAAAGACGGGACCAGGATTACAAATTCCCTTCTTAACGCGGGAAAAGAATATGTTTGCTTAATGCACGTCCACGAAGACCATGAAAAAGACCGGGTTCTTGAAGTCTTCAAAGAATTTACAGGGAGAATATCACAATTACCCCCTAAGAAAAGCGCTGTTAAAAGACAACAAAGGTACCGCAGTGTTTACTACATTGAACTCATCGAAATAGACGGAAGAGATGTTTTGTTCAGGGTTGGATGTGAAGCAGGAACGTACATCAGGAAACTAGTCCATGATATGGGTGAGAAGCTGGGAAGCGGTGCGCACATGGCAGAGCTCAGGAGGACGAAAGCAGGGCCTTTTAACGAGGAAAAAACGGTTACGCTGCATGATTTAGCGGATGCATACCATTATTATAAGGAAGGAAACGAAACTCTGTTGAAGGAAATGCTCTTGCCGTTGGAGGAAGGTATAAGCCACCTCAAAAAAATATGGGTTCACGATGCAACGGTTGATTCTTTGTGCCACGGGGCATTCCTGAAAGTGCCAGGTATTTGCAGGCTGGAAACAGGGATTGAAAAAGGAAGAACTGTTGCTGTGATGACCTTGAAAGGCGAACTCGTACTCGTAGGAGAAGCTTTAATGGATTCCATGGATATGAAGAATTTTGACAAAGGCCTTGCCGTGAAGACAAAACAGGTTTTTATGAAGCCAGGGACTTATCCTAAGCATACTCCTGAAAAGAAGTAATATCATTAAATATTTTTATATTATATTCTGATAGCTTGTTCTCAAGCTCTGCCGTGAACAAATGGTGCTTATCCCTTGTCAGAACATCGGAGCGGCTTCTGATCGCGGCAGCAACCAGGACTGCGTCGCTTGGATCGTGGACGTGCTTAAGCAAATCCGTATCTGTACTGGAAGCGTATTGTTTTTCACCTTCCCAATCACCAATCACTATCTTTGTTAAAAGTGTTTTAACAAGGTTTTTTTCAAGGAACTTCTTTGCAAGCCTCTTAATGCCATGGTCGTGTCTTCCCAGACTTTCTAGTTCTGACAGGTTAAAATCTGTTATTAAAACAAAATTGTCCTTACAGAATTCCGATAATGAACCTGGATTTCTTTTTAATTCGTAAACAAGGAAGCTCGTGTCAAGAAGCACGGTGTTCTCATTCCTTATGTCTCCTGGGAGAACTGAGTCCAGATTTTCTATGGCTTCATTCATCGTCCACGGTGAAAAGATTGCTGTCTTTGACTTTGAAAAGCCCTAGTCTTGCTCCTGCGTCAAGCCACGCGTGGGCGTAGTTAACTGCTCCGAATGCGAGGACGCGTCTTCCTGTTTCCTCGAAGTGCTTCGCGTCTTCATAGTAACGGGTTGCCATATCAAGGAAATCTTCGGCTTCTTTCATCCTGGAAGCGTCTTTCTCCGCTTTCCTGACGGCTTCCAGGGCTTTCGCGGTTACTTCCATGTACTTCCTGATTTTTTCTTCTGTAACCGTGTTTTTCATAATTAATAGTGCTTTTCAAAAACTATTTAAATGTTGTCCGCGTCATTCCTTGCAGGTGGAGTTTTGATGGGTGAAGAAGGAAAAGAAGAAGGGAAGAAAGAAGTGTTCCCTGATGACTTTTACAAGTACGATGAATCCAATATGGGAAGGTTCTTTGATAATTTTAAGGCTGATATTAAAAATGCGTATAAACAGGATTTCAGGGGGTTCGCAGAGCTTATTAGGAAACATGAAGGTATGAGAATCGTGCACTGCGGCATGGGAGGAAGCGCTATAAGCGCTGACTTAGCAAAGATCATTCTTAAAGACGAACTCTTGATTGAAAGCATTAAGGATTACGAAATACCGGGGAGGCTAACCAATAAGGACTTGGTGATTATTTCAAGCTACTCGGGGAACACAGAAGAAGTTATTTCATGCCATAGGCAGGCACGAAGGATTGGCTGCCAAGTAATAGTTATGAGCAGCGGTGGCAAGCTAGAGGAAAGCGTGGGCAGCGGAAGGATTCCTTTCGTGAAAATCCCGCAAGGCTACGTGCCCAGGGCAGCCCTTCC
>PWLK01000050.1 GCA_003560545.1 Candidatus Woesearchaeota archaeon
AACAAAAGCAGTAGAAAAATATCAGGAAATGTTCCAATACCTAAAAGAAAACAAAATCGACTTATTCCTGGTTCTGCACCACTTCGCAAATCCTTTGTGGTTCACAGAAAAAAAAGGATGGAAAAACAAAGAAAGCATAGACGTATTCAAAGACTTTTCTGTAAAAGCAACAGAAGCATTCAAAGACTACACCAACACAATAATCACAATGAACGAACCAATGACAGACATCTCACTAAGATACATGACAGGATTTGCGCCGCCGAAAAAGAAAAACGCTTTTTTTACAGGACTAGTAAAAGCACATGGAAACATGGATGAAGCACACAAACAAACGTATAGAGCAATAAAAAACGAATACCCGAACAAGCAAGTAAGCTTTACAGAAATCCAGAGACCTATAGAATACCACAACAACACATTCCAGGAAAAAGCCATAGCAAAAATGATGGAATACATAACAAATGAAAGAAGCTGGAAGAACATGATGGAATACGAAAAACACCCATTCGCAGACTTCATCGGAATGCAATACTACGGGCCATACTCCTTCAACCCAAAAAACCCTGAAGACCCTCTTAAGTACAGGGAAGACATGAAGCACGACGACTTATGGGAACTCGACCCGCACAGAATACCTTTGATAGCTAAGAAACTCAAACAAAGATATAACTTACCTGTTTACATAATGGAACACGGCGTATGCACCGATGAAGACTCCTTAAGGCAAAAACAAATAGTAGAAACCCTCAACACCATAAAGCTTGCCAACAAAGAAGAAGACATAATAAAAGGCTACTTTCACTGGTCATTGCTGGACAACTTCGAACTAGATAAAGGAACAACTTACAGGTTCGGACTGGTAAACGTAGACTTCAACACAATGCAAAGAACCCCGAAGACAAGCTACCACACATACAAAGAAATGATAAAAAAATAGAAAGTTATAAATACTTTTTTTCTAAGTTTCTCTAAAATGAAAGAATTTTCAAGGAAAGAAACTCACTTTGCCATGGACACTTTGAGAAATCAAATAAGAAAAGCAGGATATAAAAACCTCCATTTTGCTGTTAAAAGTAATAAGGAATCTTGCATTATGGTTATAGAAGCTCCTTTGTTCAAAAGACTTTTTTCTTCGAAGATGGGAACTATGATAAAAGCAAGTAAGAAAGGAATAGAAATTTACACAGATAAAAGAGAGCCACTTGAATTCTTAGAGGTAGTAGTAGAAAAAGCAAGAGAAGTTTTTAGAGAAGAACCTAAAGTATATAGATAATCAATGATTAAACAATATTCGTTCTATGTTATACGTTCCCATCCTTGGAGCGTTCAAATACCCCAGCCATGCTTTCCTGGCAAGAAATCCTTCTTCTAATAAGTCATCAAGCCACTCCGAGAAACGCAGGTTCTCCTCCTGCTCGATGCCTGCACCTATGTTTAACAACCACCTTTTATTCCTGTACTCATGAGCACCTATGGGTGGCGTCATAATTATTGGTATTCCAAGGGCGGAGTAGAAGCTTAGCTCGCTTGGCTTAGTCCAAAGTATGTCTGTTTCATTGATTACTTCGTTGAACTTTTTAAAATAGTCTTTTTTTGACAACTCACATATAAGGAAAAGGCTTTCTCCCAGAACATTTGAAAGGCCTTCATCTTTTATTCTTTCAAGAAAGAATTGCTTTAAGTCCATCCTGGTCCCTGCCACGAGGAATAAGCGAACTTCTTTTTTCAGGAGCTTTCGCTTAAAGCTTCTTAGAATGTCTACTCCTAGCTTTTTCTGCGCTCCGGCTCCGCCGACAGAAAATGTTATTGTTACACACCCTGGTTTTTTTCGTGGCTGGTAATACTTTCCGAGTTCTCTCTTAATTGATTCTTCGTGGTGCTTCGTGAATTTTTTGTTAGGGTCAAGGTTTTTTATTCTTCTTGCAAGGGCTTTCCTTGTTACAGGGGATTTCTTGCCGCCAATGTTTTCTTTTGGCAAAGGAAACCCTGTTATGATTATCTTATCCCTTCCGACTCCGTATGAAAGAAGCCTTTTGTACGCTGAACTGCAAGGGGCAAGGTAAGTTATGTTGGAATTCTCAGGGTTCTTTGGAACCCACACCCTGTTTATGTCTGTGTCTGTAACAACACAATAAATGTTTTTGAAGCCGTAATAATCCGCGGCTATAGCAGGAATATAAAACGTGGTTATTAAGGGCAGGTTTTTTTCTTTCAAATGGTTTATGAGGCTCCTGCAAAAGCCTTTTCTTATCCTTCTATGAAGGTATTTCACAGATAGGGAAGGTTTGGATTCGTCTTTCAACGGATACATAGGGGTTATGTCTTGGAAGTAATAGTATATTTTGAATATCAACGGCCCTATTAAAGGTATATCATTAATAGTGGATATGAAGTCATAATACGCCCTTGTCTTCTGCCATACCTTTTTTTCTTTTTCAGATAAGGATTTGTCGCTGTTCGCGTTGACTATCCTGTCATAAGCAATGTCTTTCAAAGGGTATGCTGCTCTTTGGTGGCCGTACCCCATATCTGCGCTTACAACCCATGCTTTCTTATCCATTTTTCTTTCTCTTTGCTAACAACTCATATCTTGGCTTTTTCTTTCTCAGGCATTCTTTTATGAAGAATTTTAATTTTTTTTCCAGGTCCTTGTCAGTCCATTTCTTGAATTTAGATATGTTTTTCCTGTAAACAGCCAGGTTTGATTCGAATTCTTCCAGGAACTCAAAAGTTAGTTCTCCTGCGTAGTCCCCATAACCAGTGTTTCTTAGGCTGTAAGCATTGAATTCCTGTTCGAACTGGTTTTCAACCGGGATGCTTAAGATGGGTTTTCCGAGGTATAAAGCTTCTGATATTACTGTAAAGCCACCATTTATTATCACGTAACTGCAGTCTTTCAGGTCTTCCAAGAATTTTTTCTCGCAGAATTCCATGAATTTAATATTTTCCCTATCCTTCTTGTTTTTCATTCCGTAAACCCTGTAATTATTTCTTGTCTTTGCAAGTGTTCTGAGCATTTTTGTATTGGTTGGAGATGTCTGGTATACAAGCACGAATCCTTTGTTTCGCGGCTTTAGTTTTCGTATCTTGTCACGTATAATAGGTTTTACAATCTTTGTCTTCCGCGGGTTTCTCGGAGTGACATTTGCAAATGCGGGCAAGAGATAATAATCAGACCTAGGGTGCAATAGTTTTATGAAGCTTTTCACATAGGGGAGCCTGAGTTTTAGGTTTCTGGGAAGCTTAATTTTACACTCGGAAATAGTATGAACGTTGTCTATGCTTATACAAGGTATTTTGAGGAATAATGAAAAGTAATGCGCTGCTGGCTCAAAGTCGCTTATAATAATGTCTGGCCTGAACTCCTGGAGGAGTTCGGATATCTTAGTAAAATTCTTCCTGGACTTGTAAGGGAAGGCTAACAAGAATTCTTTTATTGTCTTCGCTATCATTGCTTTGTTATCTTCGTATATCAAGGCATCCCCTTCTATTTTGATTACGCTTTCCCCGTAAATATTCTTTAGGAATGGGTAAGCCTTACCAGAAGCAGTTATCATGAGCTCATGGTCTTTTTTTAGCTTCTCTATAACAGTGTAGCTTCTTATCGCGTGGCCCAAGCCATCTCCGAGTACACTGTACCAAATCCTTGCCATGATAGCATATATGTAACTTTGTTTTTAAGTTTTCCCTAAAAGCTCCGCAAACTTTTAAAACATAAAAATTTTCCTAGGCACTATGATTATTGGGGTTGTTGGGAAGGCGAATGTGGGGAAGAGCACGTTCTTTAAGGCGAGCACTCTTGCAGATGTGGAGATTGCTAATTATCCGTTCGCTACGATTAAGCCCAATACAGGTGTTGGTTTTGTAAAAGTAGATTGTGCGGATAATTTTTTCAATAAGCAGTGTAATCCCAGGGTTGGTTATTGCGTGGAGGGGAAGCGTTTCGTCGCCGTTGAAATGATAGACGTAGCAGGCTTGGTTCCCGGGGCGCATGAGGGCAAGGGTATGGGCTTGGAGTTCTTGAATGACTTGAACCAGGCAGACGTATTGATTCATGTTATAGATGTTTCCGGGAGTACTAATGATAAGGGGGAGCCTGTAAAGCCTGGCTCTCATAATCCTGCTGATGATGTTAAGTTCTTGGAGGAAGAGCTGGATTATTGGTATTTATCTATTTTGAAGAAGACCTGGGAGAAATTCTCTAGGGCTGTGAGCCAGACCAATCAGGATGTGGAGAAGGCGTTGCATAAGCAGTTCTCAGGTCTTGGAAGCTCGGAGGATATGATTGCAGGGATACTTGCAAAGCTCGGATTAAAAGGAAAAAAGCTGATGGCTTGGAACGAAGAAGAACTATTCTCATTTGCAAGGGAGCTGAGAAGGGAGACTAAGCCAATGCTTGTTGCTGCTAATAAGATTGACGTTCCAGGTGCTTATGAGAATTATGAAAAGCTAAAAAAGGAATTCCCTGATGTTTTATTTGTGCCTTGCAGCGCGGAATCAGAGCTGGCTTTGAAAGAGGCGGCTAAGCATAAGATGATTAAGTATTTGCCCGGGGAGAAAGATTTTGAAGTCTCTGGTAATCTTAATGAGAAGCAGTCAAAAGCCTTGGAGTTCATTAAGAATAATGTTTTGGAAAAACACAAAGGTACTGGCGTACAAGAAGTTTTAGATAAAGCATTGTTTGATTTGTTAAAATACATTTATGTCTTCCCTGTTAGCACTGGAAAAGGAGAGGATCAGCAAGGGAATGTTTTGCCAGATTGTTTTTTAGTTCCCAAAGATATAACCGCTCTTGGTTTTGCGTACCGCGTCCACACGGATTTCGGAGACAAGTTCATCAAAGCCATAGATGTTAAGACGAAGATGACTGTTGGCAAGGACCACAAGTTGAAATCAGGAGATGTTATTGAGATAGTTAGTGATAAGTGAGAAATTTTTTACCACAATTATCTTCCATATAGATAATTATTATTTTTTCGTGACATTTATAAACAATCCTGGAAAACCAAGAACTACACGGGGGCGTAGTTTAACCAGGCTAGAATTGCCGGCTCCAGAGCTCAATATTTGGAGCGATGAGTCCTGAAAAAGGGCGATGATTAAAGATTCGGTATGGCTACAACAAGCGAGAGATACCGGCCGATCTGGGTTCAAATCCCAGCGTCCCCATGCGTTTTCCGCCGCATCCACGGAAGTGGGGCTTCCAGCCCCACAATTTTGGTGCAGCTTTTCTAAAAAGATGCGTTCCACATCAACAGCGTCCCCATACGGTTTCGCTCGGGCAAAGAAAAATTTATACTTTAGCCTTGTCAGCCAAAGCTTTTTCAGAGAAGTAAATAACAAAGCCTATTATAGTAACGCCTAACAATAAACCCGCCATGTATTCCTCCCTTGAACTCCCCAGAATGACTTCGTTAACTTCTTCAATTCTTTCCTGCCTGGTCAACTCCAAGATTTCAGGGCACATCTCAGGGGAATGACAAACACCGCTCTCTGCACCGTAGAACTCACAGCAAACACTTGGATTAGCACAATCAGCATCAGAGGAGCACAAAGGCCTGGTATAAGGATCCTCGCCCAAGGAAACCATGCCAGTTATGCTAATGCTTATAAGAAACAAACTGGAAATGGCAATTACTATGAGCACAGCAACAAGCAAATTCTTATCCATAACCTCTCTGGGAAAAGCACTATTTAAATATTTTTTGCGATAACAAAAAAAAGTATACGAAACGTTTAAATATTAGAGAAAAGATTTTCATGACTAACAGGGTGGTTACCATAGCCAAAAAAGACTTAAACATAGAATTGGATGATTATATTGAGAAAAGACGCGGAGAAGACAGCTACTCCATAGGGGAAACCCTTGGCAGGATAAAAGGATCGTTCTCAGAAAGAAAGATAACCTTGCCCTCACTAGGCATAAGGAATATGTTCAGAAGAAGAATACCAGAAGAAAAAGAATACGTGGAAGAAACACCAGAGGAGAAAGAAGAATTCAAGGAAATGGAAGAAGAACTGGAACACATCCAGGAAGCAGAAGACGAATTAGAAGAAAAAAGAGAAGGCATCCTGAAAAATTTCTTTAAAAAATTATGGTATTCAGGAGGACGTTCCTATGAAGAAGAAGACACAGTCCTCGAAGAAGAACAAACAAGCCAAACAGAAGAAGAAACCAGAGAAGTCCTCAAAAGCCTTCACAAATGGCTGGAAAGCCTTCCTGCTGATAAGAAATCTGAGTTCAAGAAAAGCGAGGACTTCCAAAAATACAAGGAACTTCTGGAAAAACTTGGAATGATAAAATAACAAACATTACCTGTCTCTCTTAGTCAGAAAGGATGCCCATGAAAGGAAATAATTTCTCTTCCCGTCAAAGTATTTCTCACCTAAACCAGAAATCTTGTAATCAATACTGTCTAATTTTGAATTAGCAACATCGATTTTATCAACAAGATAAAAAGAATCCTCGACGCCCATATTAGGCCATTCTAACATCTCTTCCCAGCGGTCAATCTTCTCAACAAGCCCGGATTGCTTTTCTTGGAGATGAATTCTTTCTTCGTCGATAGAATTGATAAAATTTATGTTTGACAAAATAGTCGCAGCAGCACCTAGAACATAAACAGGGCCTACAAAAATTCCAAGATAAGGCCAGTTAAACGATTTTTTTTCTTCATCCATCTAAAAAAACCCTGTTGTTATTTCTTTCTCTTCCTAGCAGCCTTTTTCTTTTTAGTAACCTTCTTTTTGACAGATTTTTTCTTAGCTGGCAAAGGCTTCTTTCTCAGAGGCAGCAAGAAGATTATTAGGAGCACGAGTATTATGATTAACGCGTAAATGTAAGGCGCGTAAAAGGCGAATAATTCCTCTTCTGTGTACACAGGGACTTTTACAACTTCTAATAGTATAGGAGGAGATTCTGTTATTCCACCTCTCTGGTCACTTGCGATCAGGGTGATGTTTCCTTTCCCTGTCCACGATTCTTGTGGTGTTAGCACGAGCAAGTTATCCTGGATTTCAGCCATTATATTCATCGGTGAGCTTCCAACCATGAATACCAATGGGTCCGTGTCAGGGTCATAGAAATAATCTTTCAAGTCAACGTAATAGGTCTCGTTTTCAGGCCAGGCTATGTGCATCGGGTCATCCCTTACATCTCTCGGTATTACTGGCTGCAATGGCTCTGGCACTCCGAAAATAACTGGTGTGGCAAGAGCAACTAATAATATAAGTATTAATAACACTAGCCTGTACCCTGTTACAGGACCCCTATACCTTTTTGGCCTGATTGGCTTTTCAGCTTTCTTCTTTACAACTTTTTTCTTAACCGCTTTTTTCTTAACCACTACTTTTTTCTTTGGCTTTTCCTTTGTTTTTTTCTTCTTAAAAACCTTGATTAGTGCAAGTATTATTAGTATGAGCAGGATTAATAATAGTAATAAGTAAATGTACGGAAGGATTTGTTCGTACCATAACAAGTCTGTAAGGCGGAGCGTGAAAGCTTCTTCGTACAATATGTTTGTATGGGATTCTAAGGATAATGTGAAGTCATGAGTTGTTATGTTTGAGTCATCCTGGTATAATAATAAAAGTAGATCTCTGGACTCTGAAGGTTCAAGTGTTACTTCATTTGTTTCTAGAGCCACGAAGGTTGTTCCTGTAATCATTAAATTATAATCAGTGGTTTTTACGCCTTCATTAGTTATGGTGATAGTTACGTTTTCATCTCCGTGCCTTGCAGTAATCCTTGTAGGGGATACTGCTGGCTTAGTGCAAGCGTATTGGTTGTATACCTCAAATGTTTTTTCCTCGGTCCACCCTATGTCCAGATCCGGGTGTACAACAGTTAATCCAATGGTTTCATACCTTGTCTGGCGTTCATCATCAGGAAAGTTTGCTGTTATGTTTATTGTTTCTTCCTGTCCGGGCTCAAGGTATATGCTTGTAGTGTCTATGCTGGCTGTTTCTTCAGGGAAAGTGTTTACCGAGAAGTTTGTAGCCCTTGTACCGTTGTTCAAAACTCTTGCTTGGTACTCCGTGATCCCTGTACAATCCTTGTCGGGGACGTCAAGAGTTATTATAGGGTTGTGGCATGTTTCCACGGAGAGAGTTATATTCCTTGTTGTTTCCATATCCCCTATCCCTGTTCTTATCCTTGCCTGGAATTCGTATATTCCCTTATGACTAGGCAAAAGGTTTCCTTCGATGTACAGCGTTCCTTGCTGTGTAGGGTCTAATTCTATGGTGTTGTCCGGTACTGAGATGAATCCGGGAGCATCCGTCAGGTCCAGGATGAATTCGTTTGTCATCCTGGCTTCGTTGGTTATTTCAATAGGGATTCTTTGAGTGCTTGCTTCTTCGCAGAAACTTGCTTCTTCAGGTATTATTGCTTCAAAATCGTATGCTTGTTCTATTTCCAGTTCATGAGAAATTGTTGATTCTAGGTTGTTGTTCAAGGATCTTATCAGGAATTCGTTTGTGATTTCTCCGTATACGTCGCATGCTGGCAGGAATTCTGTGTTTACAACGCCTGTCCTTCCAGGTGGAAGCACTAAAGAGTATGCTTCTTCGGAGAAGAACTCTTCGTTGGTCGCAGGCATTATTATGTATTCTTCCTGGAAAGGCGCAGGATTTACAAGTTCTAACGTGTAGTTTACAGGCTCACAAGGTAGTATTGTGTCTCTGTCTGCGAATAACGATGCATTTATTGTCTGGCATCTTTCAAAGGAAATATCTCTTCTTATGACTTTCTCTGTGCCGAAGTTATTCGTTACGTATACATCGTAGGTTGTTGTTCTTTCCCTGTCAGTGCATGATGCGCTGAGCGTTACAGGTATTGTTCTTTCTTCTCCTGGCTCTAAGGATATCGTTGTTATTGCTACGTGTGCGTGTTCAGGGATGTTCGTGGTTATATCGTATTCTGCTCTGAATGTTCCTGTGTTTCTGATTATTATTTCGTCTGCTTTGGTATCGCAGAGGCAGATTGATGGGCTTGGCTGGACTGCGCCTAAGAAGAAGTCGTAGGACACAGAGTATTTCTCTATTATTATGGTTTCAGCGCTTTCAACAGGAAGAGGGATTAGTAGTATTGCTAGAAAAAGGATTGCCAAGAAAATGCTTTTTTTCATGATTTCTGTGTTGTTTTTCATTTTCTTTCATCTTGGCTTCAAAGGTCTTTTAATTAAAGTGTTGTAAAAAAAAAGAAAAAAAGAAATAATCCAGGCCTTATTAGTAGTAGGTCTGGGTTTCTTCGTCAGAGTCTCCTTTTCCGCCTTTTCTGAGCCTTGTAAATACAAGGACTAGTCCCAGGATTATTAGGACTATTACCAGGATTACTAGTGCCCATTCAAGGACTGTTCTCAGGTCAACTCTGTCTACCCTGTCTTCTTTTATGTTTGCTACTGCGCTGAATTCTCTTGTTTCTTCAGCTGTTTCTACTTTGACTCTGAAGACATGGTCTCCTGCTTCTGCGTCAGCGTCAGGTGTTAGGTGGAGGTATACTGTCTGGGATTCTCCTCCTCTTATTACTACGACGCTTGCTGGGTCAAAATTGCTTCTTCCCCATTCTCTAACGCCGGAAGCGCTTAGCACGTAGTTCTGTGCTTTGGTTCCTTTGTTTTCAATCAGGATTGGGTAGATTGAAGACCTTCCAGGTTCTAATTGTATTGAGTCCGGAACGGTTATCTCTGTTCTTACTTCTGGCTCTTCTGGCTCGTCAGGTGCGCTGATTATAAGCCTTTTTGTTTCCCTTACCCTGTGGAACCTGTCAAAGTCGATTTCTGCAACAACGTTGTATTCTCCTGCTGCTGCGTTAGGTGGGATTCTCATTACCAGTGCTTCGAAGGATACGGATTCGTCCGCTCTTATGTCGTCAATGGTTTCGAATGCGCTGATTCCTAGTTCTGGAATGCTTACTCTTGCTGTGACGTCGTCAAGCCTGTGGTCTCCTAGGTTTTTAACCCTTAAAGTTGTGGAGATTGCTCTTCCTGCTTCTATCGTTGTTGATGGACTGATGTGGAAGTCTGTGATGTCAAGAGCTCTGTCTTCCGCTATTCCGTGCACTGATAGCTGGTATGTGTATGTTACCAGGTCCGGGCTGTTCTCGTCTGAGACGATTATTCTTAGCTTGACGTCTTTCATGTCCATGTATGTTGGCACTTTCAGGTCGAGGTCAAAGGATCTTTTTTGTCCTGCTGGCAGGTTGAAAGTCCTTGAGTAGTCTGTTACCATGTCTCTTTCATATTGTGCGTACCTGTATCCTGAGATTTGGCCTTGTATCTGTGCGTTTCTGACGTCGTCAGAGCCTGCTTCTACTGTTACTCTTACTCTCATGTCGTCTCCTCTTTCGACGTATAGTACGTCGCCGTCTTCTGCTCTGTCTCCGTTTATCCTTACCACATCTATTGTAAGGAAGTCTTGTGCCATTACTGCTGGCATTGCGACTAGCATTAAAACCATCAGTATTGCGCTGACGAATTTTGTTTTATTCATTTTATCCTCCTCCTACGTTGGTTTTTAACCCTCACGAAATTTGTTATCTATTCATGAGTGAAAAACATTATTCATATATAAATGTTTTGTTTTTGTAACTATTTTGTAGTGATTACTCAATCATTATTGGGTAGTACTTCGACCTGCTAATACCAGGACCAGTAACACCTATCAAAGCATAATACTCCCCTGGAGGAATCATATCGTGCTCTGAAATAAACCCTGTAATCGACCGATGCTCCGTCCTCCCAGGCCTTAAAGTAAAGCTAGTACCTCTATCCTGGATGCCAAGCTCAGGAATACTAAAAGTCATCCTCAAACCCCTGACTTCTTCGCCGTGCCTAGGCATTGCAAAGCTCGCCCTGACCTCATAATAATCATCGACGTGCAACACACCGAAATCAGAGCCGAACACATGGTAATCCACAACGTCAACCCTAGTCCTAGGGTCAGGATCAAGCAAATCCCCGTACGGCCTACCAGCAAAGGTTTCCTCAACCGTGCTTCCCGTCCTGCCATCCTCGGTTTCAACAGTCAAATGAATGTTATACCTTCCCTGCTCAGGGAAAGCGTACTCCACAACATCTTCCGTGGTCGTAAAGGAATCAGTTGTCACGCCAAACCTCGTTATAACCCACGTGTAAGATACAATGCTTTTACCCTGCGGGTCAAAAGACTCAGAAGCATCCATCTTAACAGTCATATTCACAATAGTGCTCCCAGGAACATTTAATATAGCCACAGGATCCTTAATCTCAGGCTCCTCAACAACAACGCTTCTTGTTTTAGAATCGGATAAGCCTTTGCTGTCAGTAACCTTCAAAGTCATCTCGTAAACCCCTGGCGCTACAAATACATGGAAGTGATTAGGGAAACTTTCCCCTACTTTCACTCCATCCTTAAACCATTCGTATTTCGTTATAGGATTATCACCTTCCTCAGAAGTACTTGTAAAAGTAACACCTTCATCCACAACAGGCTTATCAGGGCTAAACTCAAAGTCAGCAGTAGGACCCTTCACAACAGGCTTCTCTTTCACAACAACTTTTCTACTAGCAGTATCAGACAAGCCCTTGCTATCAGTAACCCTTAAAGAGACAATATGCGTCCTTGCCTCATCGAACGTATGCTTCAAAGTTTCCCCTTCACCTGCTTTCTTAGCATTAACAAACCACTCAAGCTTAACAATAGGATTATCACCAGCCTCACTGGTACTTGTAAAAGTAACCTCTTCTCCCACGAAAGGCTTATCAGGGCTGAAAGTAAAATTAGCAGTAGGTCCAACCACATCTTTTTCTTCTACAACAACACTCCTAGTTTTAGAGTCAGATAAGCCCTTATCATCAGTAACCTTCAAAGTAACCTGATAAGAACCTGACTTGTCAAAAGAATGTTTTTGGACATCGGAATTCTCCCCGATGTTTACACTATCAACAAACCATTCGTATTTAACAATATCCCTCTTAGGGTCTGGGTGGTAAGACGTACTTGTAAAAGTAACCTCTTCTCCTACCTTAGGATTTTTAGGCTCGTAATCAAATTCTGCTACTGGCGAAATTATTTCTTTCTTATCAACGATGAACTTAATAGGCCTTGAAACAACAGAACCATCAGTGTCATCAGCAGTAAAAATTATAACCTCTGAACCCTTAAAACTCTCAGGAGCCTTGACACGGAAAACGTTGTTGCCTAAATCAGAAACTTCCATTAAGCCAGTATCCCCATAAGTAATAACTACTTCATGCGGCGGAGTTTCAACATCTTCAACGTAATCCTTGAAATCAATATCAACGTACTCCCCTGACTTCAAATGGAATTCTTCTGGAGGGAAAAAACTTAAAGGATTGTTCAAAATATTAACACTTACTGAATCCTGTCCAGCTGTACCATCCGTGAAATTAAAAACGAAAGCAAAAACTTTTCCTTCCCCAAGGAAGTCATCCGTTAAAGGAATTTTCTCATGGAAATATCTGTGCTCATCTGAATGCTTTGGAAGGAACTCATTAAAATATAATGGGACAGAATTATGAACTCTGAGGAACACATCTTCCACTAAATCCGAGCTAGGAGAAATGTACGTGTTAGTAAACGTGTCTTTTATCCTGAAACTTGCGTAAATAGGCGTACCCCTGTAAAAAGTGTAGTTCTCAGTCACGAACTCATCCTCATATAAAGTAAGAAGCTTTACCTCGTACCTCTTCTCCCAAACCCTGAAAGAAGTCCTTAAATTCTTCGTAAGATCAGGATTATAACCAGGCTTTCTGGCTTCAGCGTAAACCTCGTAAACCCCAGGCTCCAGGTTTATAACAGGATTAATGTTGCAGTACCCTTTAAAATTAGTATTGCAAGACCCTAATGATTCGTCATTATGAGATAACTTGAATGTTACTTCAGCACCCTCAACATCTTTGCCTGATGCGTCGCTTACATGAGCTGAAATGTGTTGCTGGTGTCCTCTTACAACGTCCTTGTTAGCGCTTAACTCATCTATCACCAGTTGCCTTTGCCTTACTTCAACAGTTCTAGTCCTGGAATCAGACAAGCCCTTGCTATCAGTAACCTTCAAAGTAACCTGATAAGAACCTGACTTGTCAAAAACCCTCTTAATACTAGTTCCTTCCCCGAACTTCTGTCCATCAACAAACCACTCATACTTAACAATAGGACTATCACCAGCCTTGCTAGTACTTGTAAAAGTAACCTCTTCTCCCACGAAAGGTTTATCAGGGCTAAACTCAAAGTCAGCAGTAGGACCCTTAGGAGGAACATGCTTCTCAACATGCACAGTTCTTGTTCTCGAATCAGACAAGCCCTTGCTATCAGTAACCTTCAAAGTAACCTGATAAGAACCAGGCTCAAACTGCCTTTGAATGCTTTGGCCTTCACCAAACTTTTGACCATTAACAAACCACTCATACTTAACAATAGGACTATCGCCTGGTGTAGAAGTGCTTGTAAAAGTCACTGTATCCTCATCCGTAGGATTACTAGGACTAAAACTAAAATCAGCAGTAGGACCCTTAGGAGGAACATGCTTCTCAACATGCACAGTTCTTGTTCTCGAATCAGACAAGCCCTTGCTATCAGTAACCTTCAAAGTAACCTGATAAGAACCA
>PWLK01000006.1 GCA_003560545.1 Candidatus Woesearchaeota archaeon
AAAAAACACTACGGGGAAGGGTGGTTCGGTGCCAAAGAAAAAAAGTTCTGAGAACATAAGCATAAACCTAAAACAGGCAAAAACAAGCCTTAAGAACTTCTTCAAATCAATCTACAACTTAAAAGACTCAAAATACTTCACAAGCACCACCATAGCAGCACTGCTCATAATCTTATTAGTAGCGACTTCACTGGTCGTAAGGAGCCAGCAACAAACCCTGCCAGTAACAGACGTCTGGGCAGAACAAACCATCCGCGGAAACCTAATGCCGCAATTCGAACAACAAGTAAGAGCAGAAAACCCGGGCTTGCCAGACACAAGGATAAGAGAACTAGCACAACAACAATACAACGCTTACTACCAAGCCAACAAAGCCGAAATAGACGCACAAATCAGCCAGTTAAGCCAGCAATTCAGAAGCCAACTCCAAGACGAACAAGGCAACACATACCAAACCGGTATCGACCCCTGGTTCTTCTATTCTTACGCGAAATGGTACCTCGAAACAGGTTTCTTCGGAAACGAAGTCGTTGACGGCGTAGAAATGTTCACCCTTAGGAATGGCAGGATAGGAGAAGTTGCAGGATTCAGATGGGAGTCATTCATAGGAGTCCTAATCCATCACGGCTTTAACCTCTTCGGAGACTTCGACATAATGTACACAGGGTTCTTCCACCAAACCATACTAGTAACACTCACAATCATATTCGCATTCCTGCTCGGCAGAAAGCTAGGAGGCAACAACACAGCAGGATTCTTCGCAGGAGCACTATTCGCATTCATGCCCGCAATAACCTCAAGGACCATGGAAACCTTCGACAGCGACTGGGTAACATTCTTATTCCCCATAGTAACAGTATGGGCTTTACTGGAAGCCCTGGACACCAACACATTAACCAGGAGAATCATATATGGCTTTGTAAGCGGCTTAAGCCTAAGCTTTTTCATGGCGATATGGAGTGGGGTGGTGGTATACGTTCAACCTCGCAATCCTCATAATAGCCATGTACTTCGCGTACAACTACATCTTCAAGCAATTCATAGAAAAAGAAAAGAAAACAAGCATTGTTAAGAACGCCATAACTCCTCTGATAGTCCTCGCAGCATTCTTCGGAGGTCTCATAGTCTTCACAGTTTTCAGCTACGGCGTACTGGACACGAGCACTAGCGTAAGCGACGGCTTCCTCGAAATAACGACTGCACCACAACAAACACTTAGATTCGTCCAGGAATTCACCGGAGCAGCCAGGACAGGCATAGGAGAAGAATACCCTTTATGGCCTAACGTTATGAGAACAGTGGCCGAGCTAAGACACTCCACAGTAGGCGCAGCTATAGACAGTATAGGCGGACTATTCATATTCCTCTTAGTCCTCGCAGGAATAGCCTCCCTCGCACTAAGGTATAAAGAAGACAAAAAATATCCTTTCTACGCCTTAGTACTAGCTGCGTGGCTTGCGGTCATGGCGTACTCTGTAACCACAGGTGTAAGATTCCATGCTTTCTTCGGATACGTAAGCGCTTTCGGCATCGCCGCCTTATTCGGATACCTAGCAGGACCAGTGCTTAAAAAAATAGGATCTTGGTTTGAAAACCCCTCGCTTGGAAAAGGAATAGCTTTCATCATAATCGTAGGCCTCGGAATTGCCTTCATAGTAGCCCCGGCAGTCGTTGCCACAAACGAAATCGTGAGGAACAGCGTTCCGAACTTCGACGATGAATGGGTTGGGTTAATGCACCTCATAAGGGATTCCAGTGAAAGAGCTATCATTACGAGTTGGTGGGATTTCGGCCATTTCTTCCAGGCAATGAGTGAAAGGAGCGTTACCTTCGATGGAGCCGGGCAAGGAAGAAGGATTTTCTGGGTTGGAAAAACCCTTTCCACAAGTAACGAAGAAGAAGCTGTTAACATATTAAGAATGCTTAACTGCGGCCAAGAAGAAAGCTATGAAAAGCTTCTTGAATACACAGGAAGCCAGATAACAGCTACTATGCTGAACAAGGAAACCACGCAGATGGAAAGAGAAGAAGCAAGGAACACATTATTAGAAGCAGGCCTTACAAGCGAGCAAGCAGAAGAAGTCCTGGGGTACAGCCACTGCGATGACTTAATAGATAATTATTTCATTGTAAGCGAAGACATGGTTGGAAAAAGCAGTGTCTGGGGCCACTTCGGAAACTGGAACTTCACAAGGAGTTACGCGTACCACGCTCTCAGAGGAATTCCAACCAACGATGCGGTAAGCCTTTTAATGGAAGAAACAGGGTTGCCTGAAGACAAGGCAAGAGAAACAATGATGGACACGACAAGACTTGTTGATGCGAGGCAGGCAGAGCAGTGGATTAGCCCGTTCCCATCATACCTTACGAGCAGGCCTGTTAGTTGTTCTGAGAACGAAGATGTGATTGGCTGCGATATCAACGCACAGATTGGCTCCCAGGCCGGCATGGCCATCGTTCTCTGGAGGGTTTTGGTTGACAAAGAAGACTTCTCCGAGTCAACAGTTATCCTGAGAGGCGTGGATCCTGCTACGGGCAACGTCGTAGGCCAGCAAACCGTTCTCAGGCCTAACGCAGTCGTTGTTGAAGAAGACGATGAACTGGTAAGGCATGAAATCCCTGGCAGTGACTTTGAGTTTGACTTGTTCTTATTCGACGACTTAGGCCAGAAAAGGCTGCTTATAAGCCATCCTTTGCTAACTGATTCCATGTTTACAAGGCTTTTCTTCTTAGAAGGAAAGCACACGGAGAACTTCGAGTTAATAGATGACAGGACTACTTTCCGGGGCCAGAGAATCCTCACGTACAAGGTTAACTTTGATTAGTATTTTTTTATTTTTAGGCTTTTTATTCTTTCGAAGTGCTTTGTGTTTTTTGTGACGATTTCTTTTCCGTGCTTTATTGCTATTCCTGCTATCATGCAGTCTTCAGGGTCTATTTCCTTGCCTTTTGCCTTTAGCTCTCTTTGTATTCTGGCAGCGATTGCAGCTGAGTATTCGTCTAATGGCAAGGTGTGCGCTTCTCTTATGAATTCTTTTACAAAGTCTTTTTTCGCAGTTAATAAAAGTTCAAACACGGTTATGCTTGTTATGTAGTACGGGCTGTTTGTTTTCCTTGAGAATGACGCCGCTTTTTTTTCTCCTTTAAGCAAGTCTATCACATAAGATGTGTCCAAGATCATTTGTATCTTTCTCTTGATTTTTTCCTTGACTTTCTTATGCTTTCTTTTATTTCTTCTGCTTCTTCTTCCGTAATTTTTCCGATGTACCTGGACAGGTTCTGGTTTCTTTTAAGGTTTTTTAGAATGACGGAGGAGAAACTATCCCTGTCTTCCTTCAGTTCCTTTAGCGCTTGGTATGCTTCTTCGGATATGCTTATTGTTCTCGTAGGCATGTATGTGTGTGTACATACACAGATTTATATTTTTTTCGGCTTAAATCAAAGTTTTTTTCCGGTTTTTTCCTGCAAACTCTTTTTAACAAGAAACGTTCTTTCTTTTTCAAGGCCACCAAAAAATATTTATATAAAT
>PWLK01000045.1 GCA_003560545.1 Candidatus Woesearchaeota archaeon
CCCCTGATTTTCTTATCTCAGCAATTATGTCTTCGGGGAAAACAAATTCCTCCATTAACAAAATTTTTATTTCACCCTTAAGAGAAGGAATTATCTTATTCTGCTTAAGCATTAAGCGAAGACGTTCCTTGTTAAGCTGAGAGTACTTGCTGCCTTTCCTTCGAGGCGTGAATCGCTGCGCGTACCTTTCTTCATCAAGCTTTTTAGCGGTGCTGTCAATCCAACCAAAGCAAAGAGCTTCCTCTACTGCTTCGTTGTAAGAAATGCTTTTCTTCCCACTCCCCTTCTTATAGTATACAAGCCATATTTCTTTTTCAGAAGAATAATTCTTTGAAAGCCATGAACGCCAGGCATCCCTGCTTTTTAGGCAAAGAGTTTTTTTTATTTTCATAAACCACCTTTTAGTATATTATTGCTACTAAAACCCTTCTTATCTGGCTGAAGCGAACTCGTTCAGAATCCTCGAGTAATGCGTTGTCGCCTTTTGTCACGGCGTACCAGCCTTCTTCGTCAAAACCTGTTTCTATAACCCTATGGATTATTCTTCTTCCCTCGCCGTTGTCAAAGCTTATGATGTCACCTGGCTGTATCTCTGAATGATTCGAAGGCTGTATTTGTATTACCTTGGTGTCGTGAGATATGAGTGGAAGCATTGAACCTGTATCCGCAATACTAGTGGAAACAGGATTGTCAATTCTTATAATTATTTCATCCTGTTTTAATAATATGTCTTCCCGTGAAACCCTGCTGGCAGGAGTTAAGATGGGATCTAATGCGAGAACATTAATTTGCCTGAGCAATGCTTCGTTGCGCTCTTCAAATTCCTTAAGCAAATACTCTAATCTTTCAACGGATTCTTCTTTTTCTATGAGTTCATCGTGTAATGAGAAAATCTCTTTATTTGTTTCCATTAGTTCTTTGTAAAAAAAATCTGATTCGGCTGAAAGAATATCAATCCTTTCTTCGTAGTAAGAATATTGCAATAGCAAGGCTGCTATAAGCACACCGTAAACGGCGAACCAGACGTACGGAAAAATCTTGTTTTTCCTTTCCTGCAAAACTCTTTTCTTTTCAAGCAAACCACTTACTTCCTCTGATTCTGCCTCTAACTCTTTGATGCGCTCAGACAGCAAAGATATGTATTTTTTTCTTGAAGAACATTTTTTGAGCTTTGAAGACAGTAATGCATCCTCGATTTCATCTAGTATCCAGTCAGTAAAAAAAGAATGTTTTTCTGTAATCAGATCTTTGAATTCTGCATCAGACATTTCTTTGAGTGCTGAGAGCAAGTCATAATAATTGTAGGCATAAACCCCTTCTCTAATTCTCAGCCCTTTATCGATTCGTGCGTTTCCCAGAAACCTGTGTTTTACCATCTTTTTATGTGAACATGGAAATGTTTATATAAAAAAATTCCTATTCGTTATAGTTATGGCAGGGAAAAAGGCTCGAAAAAAGAAAAAGTTCAGGGGAAAGTATCTGTATTTCCTGGCAGGAATTGTATTAATCGCTTTTTTCTTTCTGGTTCTGGCAACGGATGACGAGGACAGGGTTTGCTTTGACAGGAATTGTTTTTATGTAGAGGTTGTGGATACGCCTGAAACGAGGGCGCAGGGATTGATGTTCAGAGAGTACCTCCCTGCTGATGAGGGGATGCTTTTTATTTTTGAGGAGGAGCTCATCTATTCTTTTTGGATGAAGAACACATTGATTCCTCTGGATATGATATGGATTAACTCTGATTTTGAGGTTGTGCACATATATGAGAATGCTGAGCCGTGTGAGGAAGATCCTTGTCCTAGTATTGACCCAGGGGTTCCTGCGCTTTACGTATTGGAGGTTAACGCGGGTAAAGCGAGAGAAATAGGGTTGTCCGTGGGGGACAGGGCTGAGTTTATTGTCTCATGAATAACATGTTTTGTGAGCTCATTATTTTTGGTATGTATTCCCTTGTTTCTCTTGGGATTCTTTCGTTGAAGTAATTTGAGCCTGTGCTTAGGTTGTATTCTTTGTTGTTGTTTATTGCTGATGCGAGTAAGCGGTTCGTCCTGTTCAGTCCGCCGTTGTAAGCGGTTAGTATTGCTTCCGGGGGAGTCCATGTGTTTACGAGCGAGTAATTGTTTTTTACTGCTTTCTGGAGTTCTACGTTGCTTTGGTATATTGATAATGCGTTGTTTAAGTGGATTAATGCCATTACGCTTATGTTCGTGGAGGGGTCTCTCAGGCTGAACTGCAGGCTTCCTGTGGATGGTATCTGGCTTTCGTATTCTTTCATAACGGTTAGTGCGAGGGGCAGTCTGTGCTTGAAAAGGCTTGTCTCGGATATTTGGTAGTATTCTTTGTAGTTTTTGAATCCTTCAAGGTTATCTGTGAATTCTTGTGGTTGCATGAATAAGTAGTCCACCCAGTTTTTTTCGAGCAAGGATTCGATTTCTTCTTTGCTCATCACGTTTTTTATTGTTCTTATGTCTGTGCTTACCTGTCTTCTTAGGTCGCTGTATGTTCCTATCATTATTTGTCCTAGGCCTTGGGCGCCCATTCTTGATGGTCTGGGGATGCCTGTGCTTTCTACGATGATTGTGCTTACGAGGAGTTCTTCTGGGATCCCTGTTTTTTGGCTTGTTTCCCGTATGTGTTCTTGGTATGGCTGTATTCTTCTTAGGGTTATGTCTACTTCGTCTTTGCTTACAAGGATTATCTCGGTTTGTATTTCTCCTGGTTTCATGTTGTTTATCTGGTAGAAGAAGCCTTGTGGGTTTTTGTTGTAGTGTTCCCTTATTTCTTGCCTTAGGTGCCATTCGTGGTGGGGTTCCATTTGGTAGTTTTCTATGTTTATCATTTGTTCGAGTGTGAATTCTTTTTTTGCGAGTGCGCCTAGGAAGGGGTCTGTTTCAGAGGGGTGTTTGTTTGTTATGGGGCTTGCTGATAGGATTGCTGCGAGAATGCTTGTTCCGATTGTTTTTTGGATGTGGTTCATAGGTATTCCTTGTTGTTTGGTGTGCTTCGGAGAACGTAGTCCTGTCTTTGAAGCACTTGTTTTTTTCTGCTGGTAAACTTCTGTAGAAGTATTTCTTGGGATATTGGTTTTATTTAAAAATTTAACGATTTAAACATATATTAATATAGAAAAAGATATATTAGTATATTTATTTCTTCTTTTTTGTTAGTTGTCTCTCAAAAATCGTAAGCCAATCAAACATCAAACGAGTCATCAAAAAATTATCCCTGACATGCGACTTCCCAGACCTGCCAAGCCGCTCCCTCAACCCATCATCCTCCAACAACCTAAGAACACTACGAGCAAACCCACGATTATCAGTAGGCCTATGCAAGAAACCATTAGCTCCATCCAACACCTGCAACGGAATACCCCCCACACGGGAAGCAACAACAGGCGTACCCTTATACAAAGCCTCAGAAACAACCAAGCCAAAACCCTCACGGGAAGACTTCTGAATAACCACGCTTGAAGCACGCTGCAAAGCATTCACCAAAATATCACTCTCAAACAAAACCAACTGAATATC
>PWLK01000057.1 GCA_003560545.1 Candidatus Woesearchaeota archaeon
TGAAAATTTTTTTCCCTGCTTCCATCACAAAAAAAGCGGACCGGATATCTCCGGCCCGCTTCTTTTTGAAATATAAACCCGGTCACTTCATGAACAACATTTTTTTCACGTTCACGTAATCGCCGGCTGAGATGCGGTATATATACAAACCGCTTGAAACCTCATTACCGGTATCGTCACGGGCATCCCATATTGCTTCGTAGGTACCGGCTGTATAGTGTTCACCGTTGATTAAGGTCGCCACCCGTTGCCCGAGCATGTTGTAAACCTCTAACTGAACCGTAGCCGCTTCCGGTATGGCAAACCGGATCGTGGTTGCCGGGTTGAACGGGTTCGGATAGTTTTGTTCGAGATTGAATTTGTCGGGGATGTCTCCTGCCAGTTCTCGTACCGAGGTTACGTCATACGTGGTGAAACTCCAAACTTCGGACCAGTCGCTCATACCACCGACATTTTCAGCTCGTACCCGCCAGTAATACGTCGTTAAGCTTTCGAGTCCGTGAATATCGTATGAAAGATCGGTAATACCTGTACTGTCAGCGATAAGACCGGAGAAATCGGATTCGGTTGCTACCTGTATCCGGTAACTCACCGCCCTGTCCGATTCCTGCCATACAAGCACCGTGTCAACAGATATGTTTTCCGCTCCGTCTTCGGGTGAGATAAGAACAGGTACCTCAGGCAGAGCTTCGATCGTCGTGAAGCTCCATACTGTCGACCAATCACTCTCACCTCCAATATTCGATGCACGTACCCGCCAATAGTAGGTAGTGAAATGATTCAGTCCGTTGATAGCATATGTGAGTTCGGTTATGCCGTCGTCATCGAAAATGAGATCCGAAAAGTCTGCATCCGTTGCTAACTGAACCTGATAACTCTCCGCTCTGTCTGATTCATTCCATACAAGTACGGTATCCAACGATATATGTTCCGCTCCGTCTTCGGGTGAGACAAGAACAGGTACTTCCGGCACGGATAGTATTGTTGTAAAGCTCCAGGTGATCTCAGGGTTTTCAAGGTTATTATCGTTTACGACTGTACCTTCAGGAATCGTAACTGTATATTGAGTTTCATTATCCAATTCACCCACATATGTGATGGTGATCTTATTCTGGCCATCGTCAAACGTAACATCGTCGGCAATATTGGCAGTACCATCGTGAAGTTGAACTCCTGTCAAATCAACCTCACTTACGTTCTGATTAAATATGACACTTACCTCGGTGTCCACGGGCACATCTGCAGTATTATGCTCAGGCACCAATGTCTCTGCAACCGGTGCAGTTAATACCGTTACATTTTTAACTTCGCTTTCCAGTTCCAGATCGACAACAACGGAATTATTAATTTTCAATACATACGCGCCTTGATCTTCCGCGCCGGCATCGGTGATGGTATAGGTATCTTCATCAGCGCCGTCAATCGCCGTTCCGTTTTTATACCACTGGTATTGGTTATATTCACCGCCAACCGTAACGGACAGAGTTACCGACTCTCCCTCATCTATGGTAAAGTCTTCTGCATCACCGACTTTCGCCTGCGGAGCATACGAAATTTTATCAATGCCGGCAAGAACGTAAGACTCGATCGACTCAAAGGTGATTTTGTTATGTTGTATGCTTAAATCATTAACAGAACTTAGATACGGTAAAGATTCAAATTCGTTTTCATATATACCGAATATTTGAAGGTTTACCAGGTTCTCATACGACGAAGGTATATGCCCTGTGAAGTTGTTCATCGTTAAATACAATAATTCCAGATCTGTTAAATTGCCAATTTCTTCCGGTGCTTCTCCACTAATTTCATTACCACCAAGGTATAGCTCGATCAAATTAGTTAATTGGCCTATTTCACCGGGTACTCCTGTAATAGAATTCAGATAGAGAACAAAATGTGTTAACTCTGTTAGTGCTCCGATTTCAGGAGGAAGAGGACCGGAGAGATTATTCTGCTGTAATTCAATTCTTGTTACCCGATTTCCTTCAATAGTAACGCCAAACCATGTGTCAACCGGTTCGTCACTGAGCCAATTCGTATTATTATCCCAGTTATCTCCATTTGTACTGTTGTATAATGCTACGAGCGCATCATAATCTCCCTGATCGAGCGGTTCCTCCATCGTCGTAAAGCTCCACTCAGCAGACCAGTCGCTGCTGCCCGCTTCATTATGAGCCATTACACGCCAGTAGTAGGTCGATTCGTAATCGAGACCATCAACCTCATATGAGGTGTCGGTAACATTCTCCTCATTTACAACGAATTCCGTAAAATCTGCATCCTCTGCAAGCTGAACTGTGTAGTATTCCGCATCTTGGGGCGCCTCCCACACAAGATCCGGATCAAGTTCAATATCTGTTGCTTCATTTGCAGGAGAAACAAGGACCGGAGCCAATGGCGGCTGCAGCGGTTCCTCCATTGTCGTAAAGCTCCATTCAGCCGACCAGTCGCTGCTGCCCGCTTCATTATGAGCCATTATTCGCCAGTAGTAGGTTGATTCATATTCAAGGCCGGTTACATCATATGTGGTTCCGGTAACATCGTTCTGATCGACAATGAGTTCCGTAAAATCTGCATCCTCTGCAAGCTGAACTGTGTAGTGTTCCGCATTTTCAGGTGCTTCCCACACAAGTTCCGGATCAAGTTCGATATCTGTTGCTTCATCTGCAGGAGAAACAAGGACCGGAGCCAATGGCGGCTGCAGCGGTTCTTCCATTGTTGTAAAGCTCCACTCAGCAGACCAGTCGCTGCTGCCCGTTTCATTGTGCGCCATCACACGCCAGTAGTAGGTCGATTCGTAATCGAGACCATCAACCTCGTATGAGGTACCGGTAACATTCTCCTCATTTACAACGAGTACCGAAAAATCTGCATCCTCTGCAAGCTGAACCGTGTAGTGTTCCGCATCTTGGGGTGCTTCCCACACCAGTTCCGGATCAAGTTCTATTTCTGTCGATTCATCTGCTGGAGATACAAGGGCCGGAGCCAATGGCGGCTGCAGAGGTTCCTCCATCGTCGTAAAGCTCCACTCAGCAGACCAATCGCTGCTCCCCGCTTCATTATGAGCCATTATTCGCCAGTAGTAAGTCGATTCATAATCAAGACCGGTTACATCATATGTGGTTCCGGTAACATCGTCCTGATCGACAATGAGTTCCGTAAATCCTGCATCTTCTGCAACCTGAACTGTGTAGTGTTCCGCATCTTCAGGTGCCTCCCACACGAGTTCCGGATCAAGTTCGATGTCTGTTGCTTCATCTGCTGGAGATACAAGGGCCGGAGCCAATGGCGGCTGCAGCGGTTCTTCCATCGTCGTAAAGCTCCACTCAGCAGACCAGTCGCTGCTGCCTGCTTCATTATGAGCCATTATTCGCCAGTAGTAGGTTGATTCATATTCAAGACCGGTTACATCATATGTGGTTCCGGTAACATCGACCTGATCGACAATGAGTTCCGTAAA
>PWLK01000070.1 GCA_003560545.1 Candidatus Woesearchaeota archaeon
AATCGTTTGACTCAAGCGTTACAACAGCTGGTACGTTACCATCATTTCTAACCCAAATAGGAGTTAACTCTTCACCTGGGCAATCAGCTTCTCCTACATCACCCTGATTCTCGCTGTTAACCGTGAGATCGCTATCCGTGTCAGGATTACAAGTACCAAAATCCATCTCGTTATTATCAGCCGTTGTAATAGAAAGCTCGGTATCAACCGTAAGGTTTACCTGGCCTGCTGCGGTAGTCCAGCCTGTTGCTGATAGTGCGCCGAGCCTGTCCAGGCTTAAAATAGTGCCGCCGAGCGAGACAACCATTGTTGCCAGTAACAAAACCGCTAATGCTCTGTTTGAAATATCCATTTTTATTATTCCTCCGTTTTACTAGTTTTATTGGTCTAAGCCATTATTATTGTTAACTTCTTCTACTTCTAAGGAAACGTGGCCTGCGGAAGAGCTGGTTTGGGGTTCGCCTCTCACACCGATTCTTAGTTCTCCGGCTTGGGAGGGTTCATCCCTGATTTCTGCTCTTAAGTCCAGGGAGCCTACTTCTCTCAGGACGGTGAATGTTCCCAGGAGAGATATTAGTATTGTCAGCACTGCTAGTACGACCACTGTTTGCTTAGATAAGTCTTTACTCATTCTAAAGAAAATAACTCTCTATACCAGTATATAAATCTTTTGGTTTTTTATTGTGGGATAGTAAAAACTGTTTTCTCAGAACGATTTTTTAACAGAAAAGTTTTAAATAAAGAGCAGAACCCTTAAAAAAAGTTTTTTTAGGGGCCCGTAGCTTAGCCTGGTGGAGCGCACGACTGATAATCGTGAGGTCCCGTGTTCAAATCACGGCGGGCCCATACTAATATTATTTAGGGGGGCGAAAAAGACATGAGTTCTTTTAGGGAGATAGGCGAAAGGCTTGAAAGCCTAAAAAAATTTGTTGGGATAACAGACAAGGAAATGCTTTTCTTGAAAAAACCTATGAAAACTCTTGCTTTCAAAATAGAATACGAAAAAGACAACGGGAAAAAAGAAGTTGTTGATGCGTACAGGGTGCAATACAACAATGTCTTGGGCCCTACAAAGGGAGGGGTAAGGTTCCACGAAAAAGTAGGAGAGGAAGAGACTAAGGCTTTGGCTTTCTGGATGACTTTGAAATGCGCTTTGACAGGAGTTCCTTTTGGTGGAGGAAAAGGAGGGGTAAGAATAAACCCGAAAGGGTTAAGCGATTCTGAACTTGAAAGGATTAGCAGGAGTTACATAAAAAACATATACAAAGACATCGGGCCGTGGAAGGATATTCCCGCGCCAGATGTTTATACTACTCCGAGGCATATGGCTTGGATGATGGACGAGTACGAAAAGCTAACAAATAAACACGCACCCGGCGCGATAACAGGGAAGCCCGTGGTGTTAGGGGGAAGCAAGGCAAGGGATATCGCAACAGCACAAGGAGGCGTATTTGTATTGCTTAGAATGCTGGAAAAGCTTGGGATGAAAAAAGAAAAGACAAAGATAGCTATACAAGGCTTTGGAAATGCTGGTATGAACGCGGCGAAGATACTTGCAAGGGAAGACGTACTCATAGTCGGGGTAACTGATTCGAAGAGTGGGGTTTACAACGAAGAAGGCTTAAGCGTGAAAAGCCTTGTAAAACACAAGGAAAAACATGGTAGCTTCAAAGGGTTTGAAGATGGCGAAAGCATAAGCAACGCTGAACTCCTAAAGCTCGATGTGGATGTGTTAATACCTGCAGCGTTGTGCAACACTATTACAAAGGAAAACGCAGGAAGCGTTAACGCAAAGATAATATTGGAACTTGCAAACGGCCCTGTAAGCATTGAAGCAGAAAACACATTAGAAGAGAAAGGCATAATAATCGTTCCGGACGTACTGGCTAACGCAGGAGGCGTTATTGTAAGCCATTATGAGTGGGTGCAGAATAACACAGGGCTTTACTGGGATGAAAAAGAAGTACTTGGAAGGCTAAAAAAACAGATATGCAAGGCACTTGATGAAACTTATAGTGTTAAGCAAGAAAAGAAAGTTGATATGAGGACTGCCGCGTATATCGTGGCGGTAGAAAAAATATTGCGAGCAGCAAAGCTGAGAGGACTGGTATGATGGAGGAGCATGGTATAATACCTGGGAGGCTTGAGGTTTACACAGGACCTATGAAGAGTGGTAAGACAAGACAGTTGTTGTTGAGAGTGGACAAACTTCCTTATATGAACGGGTGCGACTTCATATTTATGAAACCTGATATTGACACCAGGGAGCCTGTTATTAAGTCAAGGTTTGGAAAGCTTACATATGATGTTACGTATATTCCTCACGATAATCCTTACAAGATATTGGAAGCTGTCAATCCTGAGCATAAGCTTATTGGATTAGAAGAAGCGCAGTTCTTCTCCAAAGGAATAGAGGATGTGGTGGAAGAGCTCATCGAAAGAGATGTTAATGTATTGGTATCCGGGTTAGACCTTGATTTCAGGGGCGAGCCTTTTGGGAGCATGCCTTACCTTATGTCTATTGCTGACAAAGTACATAAGTTCACAGCAGTATGTGAATACGATGGGTGTGACAGCCCTGCTACTAGAACGCAGAGGCTTGTAAACGGGGAACCCGCGCGCTACGATGAACCCCTGGTAAAAATTGGGGATGAAGAAATTCAAGGCGCGAAGAACGAGAGCTACGAAGCAAGGTGCTTGCCACATCACTTTGTTCCCGGAAGAGAGGAAGCAAGGCATAAAGCAAAGATCATACCTCTTAACAAATAATAGTGATTTCAAAAAGATTTAAAAAAGAATTTTCCCTACTAATTCTCATAATGGAAGAAGGTGAGGAAAGTGACAGTCGGCACCCACGTATTAGGGGAGCTATATGGCTGTCCAAAAGATTTGCTTGAAAGAAAAGAAGTAGTTAGAAAAATAATTCTTTCCGTTATAAAGGATGCCGAGCTTAATTCTCTGGGAGATGTTTTCCACCAATTCAAGCCACACGGAGTTACAGGTATAGTGTTGCTGGCCGAGTCACATATAAGCATACACACATGGCCTGAGAGAAACCTCGCAGCAGTAGACGTTTTTACGTGCGGCGAGGAAGGAGATGCAAAGAAAGCGTTTGAACTAGTCGCAGAAAGGCTTAAAGCAGGAAACGTGACCAGAAAAAACATTGACAGGTAAGCACTGGACAAGCACTCAAAGAGTTTAAATAAAAAACATTGTTTCTGCAAGGAATGAAAAGCTCTGAAATTCGGGAAGAGACCAGTGATGCAACTATAAACATAGTTCTTGATACTTTGAAAAAGGATAAGCAAGCCATCGTCTTTGTTAATACGAAGAGAGGCGCAGAAGCCTTAGCAGAAAGAATAGCAAGCAAAATAAAAGAAGTTACCGGAAAGGAAACCTTGCTCTTAGCTGATAAAGCCGAGAAAACACTTAGCAGCACTACGAA
>PWLK01000039.1 GCA_003560545.1 Candidatus Woesearchaeota archaeon
CATCGCAGCCCGCGAAGCGTTCTCATTGTTGTCTGCCCCCCTCATACCATCCGCTTACCGGTGCTCGAAGACGGTCAACACGGCGAGTGCTGCAAGGATGATCGCAGCAGCCTGATCTTAGCGGAGCGGGCGCTTTGCAGCGGACCGCTCCACACCGATCGCGCTCGCACCAAATGACCAAGTGTGTCGGCGGATCGGATCGCCTTCTCGACGCTGAACAGCAGCGGCTCCGTCAAAGACGTAATGCTTCGAGCATGATGTCGTGAAGCGACGGTTGCGTCGTTGCACTTCCATCGGTCAGCTTTCCGCCCGGGTCCTTTTTCTCCATGCTGTTTCGGGGTGAGAGCAACGTCAAGAGCGGGCCGAGCAGTCGTCCAGGGCGCGGAGCACACGGCGGCGGTTCCTCGCCGGGTGCAACCTACCCCTCCTCAGGACGATTGTTCTTGCGATCACGTTCGTATCGCTTCGCGAGAGGAAACTCCGGCAACCAGGATTCGCGCCGGATGGTCCAAAGCTCGTAGGTGGGCAGTAGCTGGTCGGTGGCATCCAGCGCTCCGAGGTTCACCTCGACTTCATCGCCCGTGCGCCCGAACACCGACGAACCGCAGCCGGGACAGAAGTGCCGTCCCTCGAAATCGCTTGTCTTGCCAGTAATCGTGACATTGCCTTCGGGAAACACGGCCGAAGCATGGAACAGCGTGCCGTGATGCTTGCGACAGTCGAGGCAGTGGCACAGGCCGACCCTGTAGGGCTTGCCCTTCGTCGCGATACGCACATTGCCGCACAGACATCCCCCCTCGAGCTGATCCATGTCGGGCTCTCTCGCTCAATTCACTCGGTTGGCGGAACCCTGTCAGCGCCGCCCCTTTCTGGCAAGGAATTGCGGAGGAGGGCCAAGAGTTGCCAGCGAGCGGACGGCAGACGTGGCCTCTTGGGCTGTCGGCGCTCCGTGGCTGGCACCACCCTCCAAGAAAACTTAGCCCTCCTACGAAGTTTTTTTTGTTGCAACGGAGGGGCGTCATGTATAGTTAGTGATATGGCTAAGCATGATGCAGATCTCTCGCTGCTCTTCCACGCACTCGCGGATCCGACCCGGCGCGCGATCCTGACGCGGCTGGCCGACGGCCCCGCTCCGGTAACGGAACTGGCCAGGCCGACCGGGCTGCGACTGCCGACGGTAATGCGTCACCTTGCAGTACTGGAGGAGGCCGGGCTGATCGCCACGTCCAAGGACGGGAGGGTGCGCACCTGTGCCATGGTCCCCGAGGCACTGACGCCGATGCGGACATGGCTCGAGGAGCAGCGGGCACTCTGGGAGGTCCGCCTCGACCGGCTCGACACATATGTCAACAACCTGATGGAGGAGCGCGAGAAATGACCCCTGCACTGGACCCCGACACCGACCTGAGCTTCACGCGCACGCTGGCCGCGCCACGGCAACTGATCTGGGAATGCTGGACACGGCCCGAGCATATCCCGCATTTCTTTGTGCCCGCGCCGCACAAGGTGACGGCCGTGGACATCGACCTGCGCGTCGGCGGTCGGTTCAACACGCGTTTCGATGTCGACGGGAAGGAGATGGACAACCGGGGTGTCTATCTGGAGGTGGTGCCGGGCAAAAAGCTGGTCTTCACCGACACCTACACCGAAGGCTGGAAACCCGCGCCCGATCCCTTCATGACCGCGATCCTGCTGCTCTCGGATGCGCCGGGCGGTGGAACCACCTACACGGCGATCGCTCGCCACCGAAATCCTGACAGCCGCAAGGCGCATGAGGACATGGGATTCCTTGACGGCTGGGGCACGGTGGCGACGCAGTTGGAAGCCTATGCCACAGGGCTGAGGAAATAAGCGTTCGTTTCGCGCCGCTTAGATTCGACCGGCGGGTGGAGGCGCCCGTGACAACGCCCTGGAAAGCCGGAAATCGCAGATCGACATGCGTGGCACGTTGAGCGGCCGCAGGGTTCCAGGTACGTTGCTGCGCCTGCAAGATGATCAAGCGCGGGTCACTCGGGAAGAACAACAACCAAGCGCTCTTTGAGCCTTGCGCCACTGGGTAATGCAACCGGCCCGGCTCAGCCATGGGATGGCCGCTCCGTCCGCATGTCCGAGTGCTCTGCCGCATCTGCATGGGCCTGCCTTCCGCCGGTTTCTCCGGCAACGCCCAAATCGACATGCCCGGCCCAGAGCTGCCGATCAGGCGCTGTTCTCGCCGCTGTGCGGCGTTCCCAAGAGTGGACTTTCGTCACACGGCGCAGCGTTTTCACGGGTACCCCGGTGACCAGCATCGGTCTGAACTGGCTTGCTGCCGGCATCGAGGGCCTCGGCGCTGACCCAAGTTAGGGCGGGGCTGCGTATTGCGCCGTAATGTTCAATGGAGTGCCAATCGTGCGAGATGCTTTGCTCATCTTGAGCAGCGGTTGCCGGCAAGGCACCCACTGGAGAGAAGTTCATGGACTTGACCACAATCCTCATCATCGTTCTCGTCGTTGCCTTGCTCGGCGGAGGTGGCTGGTACGGCCGCGGGCGTTGGTTCTGATCCGAAGCGGGGGTTTTCATGTCAGGGAACGTCTGAAAGACCTGCCGTTTCCAGCATGATCCGACAGACTGGAACAACGCCTGCGGGGAGCCTTTCTGATGCCGAAGCAGCCCGCCTTTCCCGGTCTCCGTGATGTGATGAAGAAGAAGGTGACGCGGCGCGAGCAGTTCCTGACCGAGATGGATTCGGCGTTGCCCTGAGATCGTCTGCTTGCGCTGATCGCGCCGCATTACCCGAAGGCCGGAACGAGGGCGGGCGCCCACCGATGCCGGTGGAGACGATGCTGCGGGTGTATTTCCTGCAGAACTGGTCTGTGCTGAGCGATCGGATGGCCGAGGAGATGCTTTACGATAGCGAAAGGCATGTTGCCGTGCAAATGAACCCGCGAAGACCTGGACAGCCGGGTCCGTTCGTGTCGACGGCGTCGGCATCCCCTTTCCCTCCGGATTGGTCGCGCTGTGGGCGAAAAGACCGGTTGTCCAGATGGTTGGTCGCCACCACAGCCATCGGGTGAATCCCGGTGGGACGATCGTGCCTGCCCCTTACCATCAGCCCTGAAAGGAGACGGCGTGCAGATCCAGATCAACACCGACGACAATATCGAAGGGCACGACGCCCTGACCGCACAGGTCGAGGCCGATGTCCGCGACGGGCTGTCCCGCTTTGCCGCCCAGATCACCCGCGTCGAGGTGCACCTGAGCGACGAGAACGCCGCCAAGGGCGGAAGCGATGACAAACGCTGCCTGCTTGAAGTGCGCCCGACCGGCCAGCAGCCGATGGCCGTGACCCATCAGGCCGGCAACCTGCAAGAGGCCAGCCTTGGCGCGCTGAAAAAGATGCAG
>PWLK01000042.1 GCA_003560545.1 Candidatus Woesearchaeota archaeon
AAATGCAATTCCTAACTGCCGCCATGATGAAAGGTGTCGATACGTCAGAAAGTTTGGCCGTATGGGCAATGCGTCAACAGCCAGGTGGAGCTGAAATGGCTGATATGTTTGCTCTCTTTCAGCTTCCGACTGACATTGTAGGTGCAAATGAACTTGCACTTCGAATTGCTCAGGAAGCCGGACTTTCAGATATGGTTAATCCTATGATTAACTTTCGTTACCAACGTCCGCTCGGCGTTGTTGGAAGTCGTCGCCCAAAATTTGGTGAATTCGGCGCTAAACAACCAAGCGAACTTGCACGGCAAATCGAGCTTGAGAATCAAATTAAGGAAGATCCGTCTTCGATTACGCAAGAGGATTCGCCTTCGTCTACGGTTCCGCAAGTTGAATTTCGGAGATCTGTGACAAAGAGATTCATTGATCGGGAAGATAGGGACGCTAAAATTTTCGGGTCCGATGATAGGAGTGCGTGGATTAATACGATGCTTTATCTTAGAATGCGAGGCGAAATTGATGCTGACGAGCAGAGAGCCTATCTCGATAAACATCTAAGCGGCATTCGAGATCCTTTAAGGAATGAACTTAATCGAATCATTAATCTTGAGTTGAGAGAGCAGGAGAAAGAACCATGAGCCGCCCAAATCCGGACGCAATTATTCGCGGACTTCCGTCGATTCGCCGGGAAGAATTCGAGCCCGAAGAGAGAGAGGAAAGAAGGCGACTTGGAAGTGGGCCGCTCGGAAGAACACCAGTTCTTCTTGATGAGATCGACGAACGGATTGCGGAGGAAAGAGAGCGAGTCGATTCGAAAGAACGAATTCTCGGCCAACTTCCTTCTTTCCGCGATCTTCCGCCGCTTGAAACTGAGATCGGTGGAATTCGTCTGCCGACGCATCGGGAGGGCGACGACGATCCCGAAGTGCGTAGGCAATTATCAACGGGCGACTTCCTTGTAAATCTCGGTCAAGACATTATTGCGACATTTCTCCTTGGAAATGAAATTACTCGGGACGGTGTTCGTCGTCGAAACCTGAGTGCGTCGAAAGCACTTTGGCAATCGGTTGGTGAAGAAATTACCCGTGCGGCGGCGGCAATTATGTCTTTTCCTTCCGATGCTTACGACTTGTATTCGAGACAAGCAGAGCGAATTCGTTTCGTGCAGGGATTTGACGATTCGACAACGGGATGGGATATGCCCTTTAAGGCGTTCGCATCTCTAACGGAAGATCTTGCAGGAATTGCGCGAACAACCTCTGAACGTCTAAGCGAAGAGCGAGTCGCACATATGGTTGAAGCGGGATATTCAGACGAAGCAATTCGAAATGTTGCATACGGAGGAGCTTTTATTGGAACGGCGACGCCCGCCGTTGCGGCTCTTAGAATTGCGGCTTATGTACGGAGAGTTAAATCAGCGGTTCCGACCTCGATTATTGACGACTTTGCCGCCGGTTTTCTATTCGGCCTTACGACAACTGATGCCGACTTTGAAACAAGAGCAGTCCAGGCGGCAGAAGAAATGGCGTGGTGGGGAGGCGCGGGTCTTATTCTAAGGGGTGGACTCTCTCTTATCCAGTGGAGAAATTCGCGTCGATATGCGAATGCGCGGGGCGTTGATACAGACGCCGTCATTGGACTTCTAAACGAAGGTCCGCAGAATCGAATAATCACGAGAGGAGAAGACGGGAAGCTTCTGGCACAGATCGTCTCGGAAGAGAATTTCGTGATGCGGAATCCGATGGCCCGGGCTCTTCTGGAAGAGTCGGCTGACTCTCGGGCTTTCATCGCCTCTCTAACGGAGCTTCCGAATATTAATTTCGAGTACGGAATTATGCGGAACGCCGTTTCTGCCGAGAAAATTAAGGCGGCGGCTGAGTCGAGTCTTGTTCAACGTCTAGGTAAGAAGCATGGCTTTGAGATTAACGTTCTAGATAATCCTCGGACGGGTGCGAAAGATATTATCTGGACTCAAGGGAAGTTTCATAAAAAGAAGATTGATCACTTTAATAAGTACGGCTTCTTTGGCGGACAGAAAGTCCAGTATAAGAGCACTGAATGGGAATACGTCGGAAGAGATCCGAGAAATAAATCATCGAAGGTTCGCATTAAGCACGAGACGACGGGGAAGAAGGCTGTTGTTCCGGAAAGTATGATTTCCGATATGCCTGTCGGTGCGATTTCTGACGCTCGCCGTCCGCTTTTCTACGACGACCTATACAGTGAGTTTCGAGAATTCTATACAGAATTCATCGGTCGAATGAAGGCGTCAAGAAAGAGAATGACCGAAGATGAAATTGCGACGGCTATTCGGAACGGTGAATTCGATGTTCTCGATCTTAATGCTAAGAGAATGATTCCGCCGCAGAGTGGCGTTCTTCTTCCGGAAGAGGCTGGACTCGGGACTGATATTCCGTTTCCGACGCTTCTTCCTGGGGAGCGAATTAATATGCTTCCAGCTAGAGAAGAGGCCACATTCGAGCATGTTTTCGATCTATTCCTTAAGGAGAAATTGGACTCGTTTCGAGCGGCAGGGCGATTCGATCCCGGCTCTCCTGTTGAAGTGTCGCGAATTCAAACGACGGCAATGATTGATCTGCCGATTGAAGAGATTGCAGAAATGGCGGCAAGCGCGCCAGCGCGTGGACTTCCTCCAGGCGAGCTACTTTCTCCGATTGCAGAGACGGGGCTCGATGCCGTCGCTCCGACTATTTATAACCTAAAGCAGGTTCGCTCGCAATTCACTGACGTAATTCCTCTTCGCTCACATTTTGCTGCTCGACTGACCAAGGATCTCGAAGATTCTCTACCAGTTGCAGATAGAGAAGTTCTTGAAAGAATGCGTACCTTCCACGCAGAAATTGCACTCGATGGAGCGCCAACTAATTTGGATTTCGAGGCGGCGGTTCGCGGATTTTCAGTCCATCGGACAGCAACTGGAAAAGCTGTGTGGATTCGGGATATGGATACTGGCCAGAGATTTGCCTTTGCAGACGAGTCAGTTGCCGGCGATTTTGTGCGAAACTATACAGGGCATATTGGTCTTCCGTCCGCTTTCCCTGACTTTCTGCCGCCTAACTTTGCCGGGAAAGGGCTTATGCTTGAAGCCCCGAATACAGGGCCGACTTCCGGTTTCTTCGTAGACCCGAAAACTGTAAAGTGGGATACGCTGGTTGATGAAGGCTCGCCGGTTTTTACTAACCTTCGTGATTATCTTGTTCGATTGGAAAAGAAGTCGAACTTCCCGTTCTTCACAAAGATTTTCGATCCGCTTCAAAAGTCTAATTCAATTATGAATCAAGGCATGGCTCCATGGATGGATCGACTAGGATCAATCTGGGATGGAGTCAAGGCGACGGATCGAAATCGTATTGCTCA
>PWLK01000074.1 GCA_003560545.1 Candidatus Woesearchaeota archaeon
GGCTTTTATCAGACCTTGCGCCTTTCTTCCTAACCCTCAGGATATTCTTAGCTTTTGCCAGCGAGTAATTCCTTGCTTCGTTATTGATAAACCTGACTTCTTTTCCTTCCAAGGAGAAACCTGATATTCTTTCAAGGTTTTGCTGTGATACTTGTGAGCCGTAAAATAAGTCGTGCACCTGCAGTATTACCTTTTCTTCATCGTCTTCAGCGACTAATAACTCCCCTAATTCCAGTTTTGCATCCGTGCCCTGCCTGACAATGATGTCTGCGTAAGCACCGCTTATTATCTGAGCCTTGTAATCCCCCATGTAAGAAAAGAAATTTGTGTATTATAAAAAACTTCTTCTTGCAGAACTAATTTGATAACAGAAAATTTTATATACTACCTTTTTCAGCATCACTCTTCATGATTTTGCCAGTTGTGAAAAATCCAAGGAATTCTTTCCTAGTTTCACTGCTGCTAGTTCTGTTTATTATCTTCGAGTAAAAGGGCTCGTCTCATAAAAAAAGATGTTTTTTTTGTTGGGGCGGGCCTGCTTGTTGTTCACAAAAAATATTTTCTTTGTTGTTGCAAAAGCACAGCGAGGTGGTTTATTAATGGATGAAAAAAATAATGGTTTAGACGAGAAAACTAATGAGTACATAAGGAATTTGAATGGGATGGGTGACAACGACTTGCGCATGAATTACTTGTATGCTGTAAATAATGGTCTTGGCGTAGGCGTTGGTTTCAATACTATTTTGGGTGTTTACAACGATTTTTTTTACAATCAAAGAACGCTTCACAGGCAGGAGCCTAATCGTACGATTCACGAGCTTGCTGGTGCGGATAGCGTTAACTACTTAGTTTCGTTGTATAAAGATAGCAATGGTGGTCGCAATGGATTGGAATGAATCGTATTGGAGTAGTGCTGATACTTTGAATGCTTATGCGGATAGTGTCTTGGAAGGGCTTGAAAGTTCGCATCCTCGAGCCTCTGTTTTAGTTGGTGCGAACAAAGCAAAGATGGCTGAAACGATAAATGTGATTAAGAGCAACTCAGTGGATTTGGATCATCTTGCTTCGAGTTATTTTACAAGGATTCTTAACGGGATTGACGCGGAGATTCACAACAGGAATGATAGGGATTCTGCGTTGAACAACGCGTACAGCGCGGCTTCCGCTTTGAATGAGTTCTTTGCTGATAAGCCTGTGCTGGAGGTTAACGGGCTTAAGAGCGCAGCCATGTACCTTAACAGCATGGTTGGAGAACTAAAGTCGTATAGCTCCCATCGCAGGGTTGAATAAGAAAAAAACTTTTTTTTTACTTCTTTTTTTTATAATAACGGGTTTTGTCCGCCGTATAACGCGTGGAATGCACCGTTCCTGTATTCGAAGCTGAACACGTCGTTATTACACTTTGTGGCTCTCATCTTGTCCACTTTTATCTCGCGTACGATGTTCCTTCTGAACGGTGTCAGCCTTAGTATGATGATGCCGTCTGATAGGAATGCTTCGCTGTCGTATATGTTTTCTGTTGATGACATGTTTTCTTCTGATATAAGGTAAGAGGTTATGTTAAGGTCTCTTAAGTATTCGAAGAAGTAAAATAGTTCCATTCGCGGGTTTTCAAATGTTGATAGTGTGTATAAGGCTGATAATGAGTCGAAGGTCATCAGGTCAAAGTTGCATGCTTTCTTGGTTTTTAACGCGATGTTTTTTACTACGTTAAGCCAACTCCTGTTCTCGCTTACTTTAACGTCTTTCACAAGTTTTCTTATAGAGCCTATATCTACTACTACGAGGTTTCCTTCTCCTTCTTTGACTTTTTTTATCGTGCTGCTGAAGTTTGCAAGGTCTTCTATGTAGACAAGGTTTACTTTTTTCATGTCAAAGCCCATGTTTACCATGTTCTTTACTATAGATTGGAAGGACTGCTCTAATGAGATGTATAGGCCTGTTTTTTTGTTTAGAAGGGCTTCGTTGTATAGGATGCTGAAGCAAAGCGAGGATTTCATTGTTCCGGCTGAGCCGTGTACGAGAACTATGTGGCCTTCAGGGATGCCGCCCTGTATGTGTTCGTCGAAGCCTTTTATGTATGTCTTTATCCTTTTTATGTTGTCAGGGCTTGTAACAATGCTTTGTGCCACGTATCTCCCACCTCTTTTTTAGCTTTTTGTACTCGCTCACTTATATATTTTTTCGTTATTGGCTGTGTTGCAGCCATATCACAGTTCCGTTCTTTGTTTCTGCAAGTATGTTTTTTCCGGCTTGGCAGCATCCTATGACGATATCTTCCACTCTTATAAGCCATAAGTTCTTCCCTATGACTTCCCCGGGTGTTTGCGTGCTTATATCTGAGTAGTTTCCTTCTTGCGCGGTTATCCCTGACAGGCCTGGGATGTATTCAACGCTGTATACGCCTTCTCCTGCCAGCACGTATATGTTATTATCATATGATCCTATGATTATCTCTTTTTTTCCGTCGTTGTTGATGTCCATTACTAATGGTTTTCCTATTATCCAGAAGTCTGTTTCGTAGCTCCAAAGCCTTTTTCCTTCTTCGTCTAAGACGTAGAGGTTGTTGTCGCATGATCCAAATATTATTTCTTGTTCTTTGTCTTTGTTTATATCGGTGATTTCTGCTTTTGAGTATATGGCTCCTCCTGTTTCAAACACCCAGTGGAGTGTTCCGTCTTTGTTTAGGCAGTACAGGTTGTTGTCAGTGCTTCCTACAACTATTTTTTCTTCTCCGCTCCTCGTTTTGAGGATGCTTGGTTCTGCTGTTATTTTGTTCTTTGTCTGGTAGCTCCAGGCTTTTTCTCCTTCAGCGTTATATGCTAGTATTTCTCCTTTGGATGTGCCTACTATCAGGAGTTCTCCTAATTTGTCAGGAGTGGATTCTACTCCGCTTCCCACACTTATTTTTTTCTTGGCTTTTCCTTTCAAGTCCAGCACGTATATGTTCCCGTCGCTGCTTCCGAACACTATTTCTTCTTTTCCATCGTTGTCCGCGTCAAATGCATTGACAGAGCCTTTTACGGCGTCTCCTGCTTTGTAAGACCATATCTTTTTTCCTTTTGAGTCAAGGGCGTAGACAACTCCTGCTTGTGTTCCTACGAGTACTTCTAGTTTTCCGTCTTTGTTTATATCGTAAAGGTATGGTTTTGAATCAATGCTGTTTTCAGCTCCTGCTTCCAGGAACATTTCTTCTACTTCATCACTGGTTCCGCTGGCTTTGTACTCCCATTTCTTTTCTCCTGATTCAGTGTATGCTATTACCCTGCCATCCTTTGTTCCTATTATTACCTCTGGGGAGCCGTCATTGTCTATGTCTCCAGATGCAGGCTCTGCTATTATTTGCGTTCCCAGTTCATATTTTCTAGATTTATTTAGGGATACAGGGGTTTTTCTGAACGCTTTCCTGAACATATTCTTTAAAGATGCCATGGTGCTTTACCATATTCATACCTCCTTAAGTAGTTTATATAATTTTTCATTTAACTGGGTTTCCTGCGAAAACTTTAAAAACAATCGTGGTTAGTTCTACATTTAATCGAAATGGTAAGGTCTGTTAACGAGGAATTGAACGAATTAATGGAGAACAAGGGCGAGGTTTCTGATAAGAAAAAAGAAGACCGCCGTGATACTTCTAAAGATGAGAGGCGTCTTAAGAAAAAGCTTTTTCTTGACAGGGTTGGCTATGGGTTTGCAGCCACCCAGTTTATAAACATCCTGTTTTCTTTAACAGGCGCTTCGTTGTTCCTAATTGGTTTTGTGAATGCCTTGAAATCCTCTTTGAGCACTGTTTTATCGTCGTTTCTCAAGGAGTATTCAAAGAAAGGCTTTATATCCCGAAGAATTATAACTTTTTCAGGGCTCGTGTTTGGTTTTAGCTTTCTCTTCATGGCTTTAGCAGTGTCTATACAGTCGCCTGCCTTGTTCGCAGCAAGCCTTCTTCTTGGTAGCTTAGGAGTTGTTTCATACGGGGACTTGTTCAGGCAGTTTATCAATAATGAGATAAAGAAGCAAAGATTTTCGTTGCTGCTCTCAAAACTCGCTTTTTCAGGTATAATTATTACAACCATTTCTATCTTGCTCGCAGGGTACCTCATGGATGCCATACCTATCACGGGAGAGTTATTCGAGTTATCCGTGCTTGGTTATGAATTGTCTTTCAGGCTTTACGGTTACCTTATTGCCTTCGAAATAACTGCGTTGGCGTTCATCCTTTCATCTTACATTATATCAAAGCTTGATATTAACATAAAAGGGTCTGGTGAAAAAGTAAAGAATTTTTTCTCCGAATACACTCAAAACCTTTCGTTAAACGCGAAACGCGTGTTTTCCAATAAATACCTCTTGGTTTTATCTCTTGCTTCTATAATACTCGCCGTGTTTTATTCCGTGCTGAACTCTTTCATGGGAATTCATATTTACAGGGAGTACCAGCACGTATTCTTAGGAGGATTTATGAATGTGGCTGTGATGTATGGAGCAGCGTTGTTCCTGTCTTTTTTTGCGCCTATTATGACTTCCAAGTTTAGGCGTGCCCTGGGTTTGGCTCCTATGTTTGTTTTTGGCTCTTTGCTTTTAGCCTTGCTTCCGTTGGTTGTTGTTTACAATCCTTTTTTCCCTGCAGTTGTAACTGCAAATGTCTTGTCCGTGTTTGGCGCGTCTATAATTGGATCTGCTCAGGGATTGATTGCCAACAGGCTTCTTAACGATGCTGATAAAAGCGCTTTCTATATTTCATCAGGCATGTTGACAGTTATTCCTTTCCTTATCCTCGTAGGCGTTCTTGTCTGGCTGCCAAGCGTTATAGGTTTGCTGGCGTTGTTCGAGTACTTGGCTTACGGTGTTATCGTGCTTTTACTGCCGTTATACTTGCTCTTGGTTTTCTGGTCTACAAAGACAAAGCTGTAACTCGCTGGGAAAGATTTATAAACTATGTTTCCATAGACAAGGTTATGCCGTCTGTTGAAGAGGAGCGTTTTGATCCAGAGGATAAGGAAACCATGCCGGTAGCTTGGTTTGAGCTTGAAAAAGAAGACGTTTTTCACCTAAAGAATCTTTATAAGCTCGTCTATGAATGGTTTAATATGAATGGTTTTAATTCTACTGATACTCCGAAGGATGATAAGATTGAGAAGTTGTACTGGCAGAGAATACTTCCTAATGGCAACGCAGAACATCATATTTGGTGGAGGACTGAGAAAATTCCTCATGGGAATAATTATTACAAGTATGCTATCAAGTTCGATTTTCAGACTCTTAACATGGGAAAGACAGAGGTTGTGAACAGGGGTCAGAAGATGAGCACTAATAAAGGCGATGTTATTCTGAGGTGCAAGGCTTTCCTTGTCCTGGATTACAACAGGAATTGGAGGGATCACAGCGTTCTCAAGTTATTCTATAATTTGTGGAAGCGTTACGTGTTCAGGGATAACATTGAGCATTTAAAAGCAGACTTATGGGTGACCACGTACAAGTTGGAAGATGTGATTAAGCAGTACCTGAATATGAAAACTCCTCATGAGATGCAGAAGTCCTTCCACCCCGAGTTAGGAGTGTAAAAGAAAACAATTTTATATCTTTGTCCATTCTTCTTTTTCCTATGGATTCCTTGATTAGAAAGATAAGCCGTTTTATAAGAGACAAGGATTTTTCTGGTGAGAAAGCAGTTCTCAAAGCAGTATCAGGCAAAAGTGTTTCCGAGGATATAAGATTAGAGAACTACGATTTGTTAAAGAAGAACAAGAATCATACTTCTGCTTTCTTCGTAGATGGTGGTAGTGCTTCTTTGCTTTCTTCTTCTGCTTTTGCTCTTGGCATGTTCAGGGCGTGTACTATCAAACTGGAAGAAAATGATTTTTCGCTGTACTTCTTGAAAGACTTGTTCTGCGCGGCGTTGCCTGAAAAAAAATTCTTTGTCCTTCATACAAGTCCTTCTTATGAGTTCATAGAAGGTATGCGCGTGCATCCTAAATCATCTGATTATGCCTTGGATTCAGGAGTTCCTTGGAAGGCTTGTTCAGCTGCAAGAAGGCTCTTGGAATTGTCAATTGTCTTCAAGGTTGTTTCTGAGAACAAAGACTCATTAATAGTCCTTGATGGTTCCCTGGATGGCGAAGACCACGAAGAATCCCTTCTTGAAGCAATAAAAAGCACTGCTCTGAAGAACAACAACGTGGTACTTGGATTGTCTAAGTCTAATTCTTTCTCTACGAATATGAATCGTCCTCTGAGTTACGCGTTAATGGAAAAAAAGTCCGGCTCCTGGGTTTACAAATTCAGTGAGTCCCCGTCAAGGTTTTTCAGTGTTTGTTACGCGAAGCTTCATGAGCAATCAGAGTTCGCGTTTAGAATAGATTTTTTTCCGGAACAAGAAAATGCTGTTAATGGCGCGTTAGAATCACTATCCAGTACTTCCGATGATTCATTATTCCAAGGGTATCCTTTCGGGTTAATCGAAGCAGATGACTTTGCAAGAATATCTTTGGAGGAAAAGGAAAGCGTTTTAGAAGGCCTTGCTTCAAGCAACAAAGAATGGAATTCTGTTGAAGAAGCAGCGAGTAACGCCCATAAAATCCTTGATTCCGCTAAATTCTAAAAGCAAAACATTTATATTTAATCTATTTCTTTTTCTTTATTAAAAGGGGTGAGTCGGGCTGTACGATATTATAAGTGTCGGGAGCAACACTGTAGATGCTTTCGTAAAAACAGATGTTGAAGCAGTACACCTTCATTACAGGGTTAAGAAGGAGAAAGGCTTTGTTGACAAGGACAAGCTCTCCCTTGCGTATCCTGTTGGCGAGAAGATTCTTATTAAACACTTGGAGTTTCAGACAGGCGGAGGAGGCACTAATACGTCTGTGGCGTTCTCAAGGCTAGGTCTTAAGACTGCTTATCTTGGCAAGATAGGTGAGGATGATAATGGGGCAAGGATTTTTACCTCTTTAAAGAAAGAAAAGGTTGATTTTATCGGGGCGCTCGGGGATGTTAGTGGGTACTCGGTAATACTTGACTCGTTGCACGAGGACCGTACGATACTAGCGTACAAAGGGTGTAACGATGACTTGTCTTTCAGGGAGGTGGATTTAGGTGTTTTGAAAACAAAATGGTTTTATTTCAGCTCTATGATGGGTGAATCCCTGAAAACCCTTAAGAAACTCGCTATTTTTGCTTCAAAGAATAAGATCAGGGTTGCTTTTAACCCTGCTAACTACCTTGCGGAGAAAGGAGTTAGTGAAATAAAGGATATCCTTGAAGTAACCTCTGTGATTATACTAAACAAGGAGGAAGCAGAGCTCTTATCAGGAAAAAATACGATTAACGAATCACTGGTATTCCTGAAAAAATATGCGAAGGAATACGTTGTAATAACTGATGGTTCAAGAGGAGCTTATTGTTATGATGGTAAAAATGTTTTCCATGGAAAGCCTAGGTCAGCCCTTAAAATCGTGGAAACCACAGGTGCTGGCGATGCCTTTTCCTCGGGATTCATAGGATTCCTCGTAATGGGGAAAGACGTAGAGACTGCTATGAAAGCCGGGTTCCTCGAAGCAGAATCCGTAATACAAGGCTACGGCGCTAAGAACGAGCTTCTGTCAAAGAAGAAAATTCTTTCAGTTTTATCCAGGGATAAGAGAAAGATAGAAAAGTATTCTCTTAACGAAAAGTACGTTCCTGAGGATAAATGGTTCGTCCTTTGCAACGGGGAAAAAATTAGCAGTCTGGAAAAATTATTAGAGAAGGCAGGGAGTATGCCTGAGCACGTTTACAGTCACCATGTAAGCCCTGAAAAAAACGACTTCGCAGCATGGGTTAAGGATGTGTTCCACGAAAAAGAGCTTGCGAAGAAGCTGTCAAGCGCGAAAACAAGGAAGGATTTCAAGATTGCATTAAAAAATCATTTAGAAAAAAAGCGTAGGTGAAACAAACATGATTAATACACAAAAAAAGCCAGCGGTACGTACATCTGCTTATTCCAAAGTCCTGCCAAAAGGAAAAACGCTTATACTTGCTTGTGACCAGGGGTTTGAGCACGGGCCTAAGGATTTTAACATTAAAAACATAGATCCTGATCACATCATGGATATCGCGTTGGAAGGAAGGTATAACGCTGTAGCAGTCCAGGCTGGTATAGCTGAAAAGTATCACGTCGCGCATTTTAGGGATATTCCTTTGATTGTAAAGCTTAACGGAAAGACTCGTTTTGACAACGACGACCCTGTTTCCTTGCAGCATACAAGCGTTGAATACGCTTCCAGGCTTGGAGCTTCAGGTGTTGGCTACACGATATACCTTGGCAGTTCCAGGGAGCAGGAAATGTTTGTGGAGTTCGGCAGGATTTGTGAGGAAGCTCATAGGAAGGGCTTGCTCGCTGTTTGTTGGATGTACCCCAGAGGGCCTTTTATTGATGACGAAGTGTCTACTGATAATCTCGCTTACGGTGCCCGTGTAGCCATGGAGCTTGGTGCTGACATGGTAAAGCTGAAGTTTAATGGAGATGTAGAAGGGATGAAATGGGTTGTGAAGTGCGCGGGCAGGGCGAAAGTGGTCATAGCAGGAGGCTCTAAGACAGGGGATCTTGATTTCTTAAAACTGGCTGAGGCAGCTATGAAGTCAGGTGCAGCTGGATTCGCTGTTGGCAGAAATGTTTGGCAGAACGATCGCCCGCTGGATTTGACGAAGGCTTTGAAAGATGTAGTCTTCCATGGAAAGACTGCGGACGAGGCGTTCGAGGCTTTGAAGAAGTAAAAAAACCTTTTTTTTCGCAATCTTTATATAATTAGTTGCTCAGAACAGGTTTTATAAGGAGGACTGATCAGGTTGAGGCATACTCTTACTTTGAGCAACGTTTACGAGTCGGATTTGAACAAGGCAGGTTTCAGGTCTTTGGATGTTGCTAGGATTTTTCAGGAAAAGTACAAGGTGCCTCTTTCTTTTGTCATCCCTCACATTGCTTTTGAGGAATTTATGTCTCAGTCAAGGCTTCTTGTGTCTATTAACAGCATATTAAGAGAGGTTAATGTTGATGACAAGAAGTCTTTGGATGGTGCTTATGCAAGGATTAAAGGCTTGTTTTCTAAGGCATCTATTCCTTCAGAATTCTTAGAGCAGTTAGAGGAGAGTTATAATGCGCTTAGCGTAAAGGATGATGTGCTCGGGGCAGATGATTTTTTGAAGGATGAGTCCCCTGTTGTTAATCTTTTCATAAGTCCTAATTACGAGTCTGATCTTGATAGTTTCAGGGGCGTGTTTTTGAATGTTAAGGGTTTTAAGTCTTTCCTTGATTCTGTTAAGTCTTGCTGGCTTTCTTTGTTCTCTCCGGAGGAGATTCGTTTTAGGCGTAAGCATGGAATCTCTGATTTCAAGGTGGGAATACTTGTTCAGAGGCTTGTTGTTCCTGATGTTTGCGTTGAAGCTTATTCTGCCGGGTTGGGGGAGGATGATAATATATTGGTTAGGGAGTACCTCGGGCTTCCTGATATTACGAAGTCTTCTTCTAAAGACGTGTATTCCGTTTCTAAGGATTATTTAAAGGTGGTTTCTGCTAATAAGTTAAACCAGGAGTTCAAGCTTGTTAGAGGGCCTTCCTCGGGTATTCTTGCTAAAAGGTATTTGAAAGGTAAGGGGTTCGAGCAAAAGCTTTCTGATTTGCAGGCTTCCGATGTTGCAAGGCTTGTTAAGCGCTTTCGTTCCTTGCTAGGAGTTGATTTCAAAGCGTTTTTCCTTTTAAAGAAAGACAGTGTTTTTTGTTCTCTTATCTCGAGAGTTCCGAGCCATGAGGAGAAGCCTGGGCCGGCTTTGGTTGAGGAAGCTGAGGATTCTTTCGATCCTGATGCAGATGAAACAAGCTCTTCCGGGGACGAGTTCGTAGGAGAGCAGGATTTCGCGGTGAGCCCTTCCCAGGAGTCCCAGGGGGTTGTTGAAGAGGATAAGGATGATGATTTTATTCTTCCAGGGGATGGTTCGTATGAGGATGTTCTTTCTTTGGAGCCTGTTTTTAACGATGTTGTGTTGAAGAGGTATGAGGAGGCTTTCGGTGTTCCGGCAGGCGATCCTGATGCTGCTTTAAAAGAGCTATCTCAGAGGGTGCCTCTTGCGGATAAGGATGATTTGCTTTTGTTTGTTTCTTTGAAGGATAAGATTAAGCAGGGGTCCGATGTTGATTTGGATACTTTGTTCAGGGTTTCGGAGAGCGTTAAGCGTTTCATCGGGGAGGATTCCTGAATATGGGTTTGTTCAGCGCGTTTAGGAAGGAGAAGGGTCCGAGGATTTTCAATATTGAGAAGAAGGATATTGATTTGAACAAAGAGGTTTTTTCTCTTATGCTTCGAGTGGAGGAGAATCTTAAGGATTTGAAGGATTCTCTTAGGGAGGGAAATGTTATTGTTAAGGATGCTAAGCTCGCAGAGCTTGAGAACAATTTCTTGATGTTGAAGTCTAAGGTCGATACCTTGCTTTCCGATGTTAAGCTGATCATGGATATCGAGGTGCAGAACAAAGATTACATAACGATTCACGATGATGAGTACTTGGAGGATAAGTATAACAGGCTGAATCAGATGAGTGATATTCTTGAGGAATTGGCGGATCTTGCCAGGTCTAAGCCTGCTTTGGATGCTTTGAGGAATGATTTGATTAACTATATTTATGGCAGGGTTAATATTTTAGTGGATGATGTTAATAATATTATTAATGATGACCGCCACTTGGAGGGGTTGTATTCTAAGATTGAGTATCTTTAGTTTCTAGTACGCTTATGGTTCTGGTTAGTTTCTTGTGTATGTAAGTAGAATATGAGCTTTTCTTTTCCATCCCTGTACTTCGGAGGAATTCTTTTATGTCAAGCGTGTTTGGGTGGCTTATCACGATTTTCTTTGTTAGTTTTGAGTATTTTTCCAGGAATTTTTTTAGGAGGCTGCTTATTTCTTCGCTTGCCCTAGAGTTTTTCCCGTAGGGGATGTCTGTTACGATGCATTCCGCTTCTTTTTCCCAGTCCAGCGCGTTTCCATGTACCAGGTTTGCTTTTACGTTGTAGTGTTCTGTGTTGGCTTTAGCTCTTTCTATCATCCTGCTGTCAAAGTCAATACCTGTTGTTTTCAGTCCTATTAGACTGGCTTCTATGAGTATTCCTCCTGCTCCGCAGAATGGGTCTAGGACTTCTTTTTTTGCTCCTGCGAGGTTTATCATGGCTCTCGCGGTCTTTGGGTCTAGGCTTGTTGGGTGGTTGTACGGTCTTTCGTGTGCTTTTCGTTCTTTTGGCTTGTCCTTGTTCTCCCAGGTTTTTAGTGCCAGGTATGTTTTTTTGGCTTTTATGATTGCGAGGTCAAGGTCTGGGTTTTCAAGGTCTGCTTTCCGTATTGAGGGGTGGAGGGATATGGCTTTTGCTATTCTTCCAAGGTTTTCCAGGGTTCTTTTTCCGTGTAAGAGGTTTTCGCTGCGGACCCTGTATGTTTTGTTCTTGCCTTGTATTTGGAGTGGTTGTTTTAGGAGTTTTTGTTCGATTTCTTTTTCTGTGCTTGCTTCTAGTAGTATTTTGTATGCTTTCCTGGTTAGGGCTAGTTTGTCTAGTTCTTCGTTTAATGGTTCTTTATCAATTACCAGGAGGTTGTATTCAAGCTCTTGCTCTTTTGGTTTAATCCTGGTTGTGGCTTCTGCTGTGCTGAGTTCCGGGTTGGCTTTGCTTAGGAGTAGCGCGGTTTTCATCTTGGTTTAGGGTTTTGTTTGGCTTTTTTTGGTTTGTGGTTTTTCACAAAAAACCCTATTTCATTTTTGAAACAATATTCCAGAAACGAAACATTTATATATTTTATCCTCGATGGCTTTTAAATGGATAAGCGGAAAGTCCTTGAAACTTTATTCGATCCAAAAGTCATTCGTGTTCTTAGGCTGTTCATAAACAACCCTTCCAAGGAATATTATCTCAGGGAGGTTTCCAGGCTGGCCAAGGTTCCTCCTGCCACTGCTTACAGGATTATAAAGACTATGAAAGAGCTGGAGCTGCTCCACGAGGAAAAAACGAAGCATCTCAAGACGTATTACTTGAATCAGCGCAACGCGGCTATGTTCTTTGATCTCCTCGAGGACAAGAGATCTGCTCTAAAAGAATTCGTAGAGTTTATACGCTCCGTAGAAGGCGTAGAGCGGGTTATACAGCATGGGGATGATTCCGAGAATAAGGCCAGCATCCTGGTTGTAGGGGTTGATATTGATCAGGAGTCTGTAAGGGCTAAGGTTGTGGATATTAAGGAGAGGTATGGCTTTACTATTATATATCTTATTCTGGCTCCTGAGCAGTATAAACAGATGCTTTCCATGGGTTTATATTCTGGTAGAAAAATAACGTTGGTTTAAATTCTACAATATATATTCTATAGTGTATGTTTAGAAAAACAACAATATTTATATAGTACCTTCTAGGTTAATGAGACAATAAGAAAAACATTGTTCGTGTCCGGTATTGGCGTGTCGGAAACGAAATGACGTTTTTTGGCGTTTGGTTCTAAAAGGTAGCTGAAGCGTTGACATATATAAACATTGTTGTAGTGTCAACTATATACTCAAGAATACAATTCAGGCAGGGAGGCGAACAGAGTTCAGCTATCACACATAATGATTTTAGGCAAAAAAACTGGGTACCAGCCACAAAAGCTGGATCAGACTCGCCTGAAACCAAAAAAATAAAACAACCAAAAACTTGGAGGGGGAAAAACCAAAATGAGCGGACAAATGAATGAACAAATAGAAGTCGGACAAGCCAACATCAAAGTCATCTGAGTAGGTGGCGGCGGAGGAAACATGACGAACTGGTTATACCTAAAAGGTGTCCAGGGCGCAGAAATCCTCGCATGTAACACAGACCAACAACACCTAAATGTAATCGAAGCAGACAGGAAATTCCTGATGGGCAAAGACGTAACCAGAGGCCTGGGATGCGGAGGCTACCCGGAAAAAGGAGCTGAAGCAGCACAGGAAAGCCTAACAACC
>PWLK01000056.1 GCA_003560545.1 Candidatus Woesearchaeota archaeon
AATGTTTTGATTTTTACAATAAAAAAGAAAACACAATAAAAACAAAAATAACATAAATAGACTAAATACAGAAATAAAGTAAAAACAAAAATAATACAAATCACAATACTACACAAATATTAAAACACAATAATATTAATATTTCTATAATTACACTAATTAATTAATTTATGAATTATTTTGTTTCAAGCACTTAAAACACCAAATATTAGTTTTTGTGCTTATGATATCTCCGCATAAAAGTAATAAGTAGTAGGCGTAACCGCAATAGGATTCTCAGGAACGATCAACTGGAAGTCATACGAACCAGAATCATAACCAATCTCAGCACTCTCCAAAATAGTAGCAAACACCAAGTTGCCACTACCGTCTTCAAGCAATATCTCCTGGAAAGTCGCCTCTTCCGAAGGAGGCTGAGGCGTATCATCCACGTAAGTCGCAATAGCCCTACAAGTACTATTAGCAATAAAATTAGTCCCGACAAAGAAACCCCTGTGAATCGTGTTATTGAACGTCCTGTTAATGCTATCCGCAGAAGAATCACTGATATTCAAAGCAGACTGCTCACTAATAATACCTTGCTCCGTCACACAACCAATAGTACTCCAATCAACAGAGTCATTCCTGGAAACATAGACTTCACCAGAAACAGTTTCCAAAGTCCAGTCATAAATAGTGCTTCCTCCTGAATCCGTAAGAGTAATCCCACCTGTGATGTTACCTACATAAGCCTTCCACCTCGGAGTCTGGAAAGCACCACTTAAAACAAGAGTTGTAAAGCTTCCACCAGGAGTAGCTATCTCGGATGCAGGCTCAGGAGCAGGGATGTCCGTCTCATTAAATTCTATATCCACTCCTGTTGGCTGTGCTCCTGAAAGCATAGACATAGCAATCATGCTAATTATTAGTGCAAGGATTACAGGTAATGCTATTATTTTCATTGTAGCATCACCCCACCTTTCTTTTTAGCCCTCTCAAGAACGGTCCAGATCGTCTTCGGACTCTTATCGAGCTCCAAAGAGATTTCTTTTAGGGACAGGCCTTCTTTTTTGAGGTGAACGGCGACAGCTTCGAGCACGGACAAGTTCCTGTCTGCGAGAACGGTTGTGTTTATTGTTTTTGAAGGCTCGTAGACAAGAGGTTTCTTTGAGGTTTTGTCATAGGAAGACCATATCGTCCTCGGGTTCCTGTTAAGAGCTTTTGCGATATCTGAGTAATTCAGGTTTTTTTGTTCTTTGAGGTATTTTGTTATGGCTTTTAGGCCGCTTTCTCCGTGCCTGAAAACCGATAAGGGTATTTCTATTCCTTCTTTTTTTGGCAGGGCTTCCTGGTATGCGATGTCGAAGAAATCAAGGGGTTTTATATCGTGGGAGAAGCGAGCTGTGCTTATCGTTGTTGTGAATGTGTTCTTTTCGTTGCCCGCTTCAAAAAACATTATTTTACTCTTTATGTAAGAAATACTTTATAAATATTTTGGAAATTAAACATAATTATACTTAATTTGTAAGAATTTATTTATTTTATACTTATTATGTAAGAATTTATTTTTTGTGGATATTGACAAAAAAGAAAAGTTTAAATAATACTCAATAAGGGCAAATAGAAGGGGAAAGAGGGAACATATTGAACAAGAAACTGCTAATCCTTGCAACCATAGGAATACTAGCCCTGCTAGCAGTACCTGCAACAGCAACAGAACAAGTAATAGTAAACTCCGCTGACTGGAGAGACGTATACTCAGCAATGCTCTACGCAAGCCTTGAAGGCAAAAAAGGCCACTTCCTAACCAGCGAAAGGCACGCCAGAATAATACTGCCAAGCATACCAAGAACTTCTGAAAGCATCGAAGTATTCAGCTCAAGAAACAACCCATTCATAGTAGGATACGAATCGCTTCTGGAAAGCGAAGGATACCAAAACATAGAAGAACTAAGAACAGGGAGCGCAAACCTCGAAATACTCGAAAGGCTACCAGATATAGACAAATTCATAATCGTAGATGACTCGTACGGGTACAACTCGGTATCAGTAGCACCCCTCGCAGCACTAGGAAGATATTACGTATTGTTTGCAAACAGCAATAACATAAACAGGATAGCAAGCACACTGGAAGACAGGAGTGTAAACGAACTAATAATATACGGGCACACAGACAGGGAACTAAGAGACGCCCTACAAGAATACAACCCTGAGATAATAGACACAGGGGACAGATTTGAAAACAACATAGAAATAGTAGAAAAATACCAGGAACTATACAGATCAATCCACGGACAGCCAAGAAGGCAAGCAATACTCACAAACGGGGAATTCATAGAAACGAGCATAATGAACGGGGCAGACCCAGTACTATTCATAGGGTTCGCAAACGTACCAGACCACGTACAAGAATACATTGACGGAAGCGACTTGGAAGTAGGCACCCTCATAGGAAACGAGCTCATCGGAACAGCCACATTCATCAGGAGGCAGACAGGGCTAAGCGTATTCGTAAAATTCGGCCAGGGAGCAAGAGTCCCTGAAGGAGCTATCGCGCAGGTAGAAGACCTGGACAGGTTCCCCATCCCAAGGTATGAATTAGACCTGGATGTTGTGAGCGCGATGATAAACACAGCCACAGACAACTTAGAGGTAACATACAGGAACCTTGCACCCATAGCTACTTATTTCAGGCCGCTAAGCATAAGGGTAAGCGACGACCAGCAATCCGTACTCGTAGATATTGAAGATACTTCTCCTATATTCATAGAAGGCAACAGTTACAGGACGATAACATACCCGTTAGTTGACGGGGATGGGAACAGGATAGACCTTACAGGGGATGAAAAGCTTCTTTCCATGACTGTAATATACGGGGAATCACCCCGCTCGCTAGAGCAGGAGTTAGAGATACAACTATCCATTGAAGAAGTGAATATCATTGATGGGGCTGAAATCGAGATAATTGATGTTTCCTACGTGCAGAGAACAAGCACTTTCTTGGTAGATGTGAGGAATATAGGTGAGGTTGATGCTTACGCAACTGCAGAGATCCACGACTTAATAGTTGATGGAGATACCACTATTTTTGGAACGGATGAAACCGTAATGGTAAGGCCTGGAAGGACTGCCACGTTAAGTGTTGAAACAACCATGGAAGAAGAGGATATCCCGTACAACGAAGAGGTAAGGGCTAAGGTCTTATATGGGGAGAGGGAGAATGCGTTGATAAAAATCACGGAAGGGGTTTTCCCGTTCAAATTTGCCGCTCCAAACATAATGCTTTACATATTAATAATACTGATAATCCTGCTGTTATTGCTTTTCTTCCTGAACAAGAAGTGTGGGAACTGCAAAGCGAAGAACCCGTTGCTTAGGAAGAAGTGCAGGAAGTGCGGGCATAAATTATAATTTTTTCTTACCATATTTTATTTCTCTTATTCTTCGGGGTGCCGAAACAAGAAGTAAGTAAATTAATAAGTAAAAAAATAAGTAAAATATATAAATGTGAGGCGCACAAGAATATAGATGAAGTTTAAACGAAAACTATACACCCGCGGCCACTCCTACGAAACCACTATCCCTAAACCACTTCTATTCGAACTAAACCCCGACGAAAAACACAACGTCATATTCAAATACGACACCAAGAAAAAAAAATGGTACGTGGAATTCGAAGAAAGAAAAGACTAAAATGGTAAAACACAAAGCAATCATAAGCATAACAAGCATACTGCTCATCCTAAGCATAGCAACATTCTCATTCTACATAGCAGAAGACCTGCCCAACATAATAACAGGAAGAACAATAACCCAGGCATACATAATAGAAACACCACCAGGAAACTGCACGATAAACCTCACAGAAGGACCTAACCTCGCATCTTTCTACTGCGAAACAGGACAACTACCAATAGAAGAAGCACTAACAGGACAAAACAACACAAAACTAAACTACACAGCAATATTCAGGTACAACCCCGGAGATGAAGAAAACCCGTGGAGCAGCTACAACCCCCACCTGCCAAACTGGACAGAACAAGACCTGAACAACCTGAACAGAAGGCACGGGTACTGGATAATAATGGAAGAACCCGGAATGTACTTCAGGGAAGGATACCACTTCACCCAGACAAACATAGTGCTACGGGAAGGATGGAACCTAATAGGATACCCCACACAAGACGAGAGAGACATAGAAGAAGCACTAAGCCAGATAAACCACACTTACACGAGAGTGGAAGCATACACTGATATCAACGGAGAAAAAGGATGGGTTTTCCACGTGCCAGGAGAGCCAGGAGACCTCGAAACTATGAACCCTGGGCTTGGATACTGGGTGTACGTAGAAGAAGACACGAGCTGGATGGTGAACTGGTAAGATGAAAAAACTGAAGAATACAGCGTTGATTGCAACCCTGTTCCTAATCCTAATATTTCCAGTAGAAGCACAGGAAAGCCCGCCGCTACCCATGGAATTATACGGAAGGGCAATCTCATTCAACGCACCTGTAACACCTGGAACGCCTGTAACTGCGTTGGACAGCGAAGGAAACCCATGCGGCTTTTTCACAGTAAGATACCCTGGTTACTTCGGAGTCCTTTCATGCATAGGAGAGAACACAACCCTTAACGGGACAGGAGCAAGCCCAGGTGAAAACATAAGGTTCAGAATAGGAGGTTTTCCTGCTTCAATCTTATTCAACGACAGCCTGGAAGGAATAGGAAACCTTTCCTGGGAAGGAGGGGAATTCGTAAACATAACAATTGTCTCCCCTCCAATAGTATGCGGGGACGGGTTTTGCGATAACTACGAAAACCATCTTAACTGCCCTGAAGACTGCCCGGCACCACCTGAAACCACGCCTGGAGACCCTGATCCAAGCGACCCCGAACCAGCGATACCTGACTTTCCCGACTTCGCAGATGCTCCTGACATAGTAGAGGAAGAGCCACTGCCAGAAGAAGAATGCATAGAATCCTGGAGTTGCAGTGACTGGAGTGAGTGCTTTCCTAATGGAACCCAGGTAAGGGAATGTGTAGATGTCAACGAATGCGGTACAGAGGAAGATATGCCTGATACAGTGAGGAGCTGTGTCTACGAAGAGCCTCCCGATGTAGAAAGGCCTCCTGTAGAGCCTGAAAGACCTCTTCCTGATGATGTGTTCGTGGTAGAGCCGTGCGATGAAAGGCTTCCTATACTGAGCCTTCCTTCCCTTGTATTCATAATCCTTTTTTTCATAATAGTAGTTGTTCCGTTAATACACCTTGAAGTGACGAGGAAGAAGATTATTCGGAACAAGTACATAGACGAGATGGAAAAGCTTAAGATGATATACCATTTGGAGAGAAAAACTTATACTTTCCTTATAATTGTCTCTGTTCTTGCGTTAATTGTTTATTTATACCATTATTTTTTCTTTTTATGCGAAGACGTTTATTATTCTAACTTGTGGCTTCTTGCGTTATTCGTATTTCTTTCCCCTGTTATAATTCATGTGCTGATAAGCGTTATGAAGTACAGTGAGAAAGCCAAGCTTAGGAAGATGAAGTTGTTGAATAACAGTTATTACAGGCATGTCACGCACTTGATAAAGGTTACGAATGAGCAGCTTGCGAGGTCGGAGAATGATATAACCCAGAAGATTTACAGGCTGGGACAGGATGAGGAGTTTAAAGAGCTTGTGACAAAGACAAAGGAGGTCAGGAATATTTACTATGATATGACTAAGCTGTTTGCCTTGTACAAGGAAGAGAAGAAGGCAACGAAGGTTGAGAAGGACTTGCTTGCTAACATAGAGCAGCTTGATAAGAACGATGTGTTTAATGAGGCTGCAAAGGAGCATCCTGAGCTTGATTCTTTGAGGGCTGACCTGGCTTTGCTTTACAAGGCTTATGAGTCGAAGCAGGAGTTGTATGATGAGCTGAGAAGGATTGAGAAGTCCGTGGAGGAAGAGGATGAGGAGGATGGCGATTCTGAAGAAGGAAGTGGTGGTGGAAAGAGTGCTGTTGTAAATGGTGAGGAGGCGAAGGAAAGCGGGGAAGAGAAGACGCCTAGTGAAGAGAAAGAGAGTGGTGCTGGAGATAAAGAGGGCTCGGGTGAATCTTCCGGGGAGAAGAAGGAAGGCGAGGAGACCGAGAAGACGGATTCTGAGGGAAAGAAATAAGTTTGCTAGCAAGCTAGCCATATATTAAATTAGCGAAATATTTATATATTAATATAGCAAGTTGTATACCTATAAGACAGCAAATGAACTAAATGGCACGGAAACAGCTAAACATACGGCTAGAAGAACAAATACACACCAAAGCTAAAATAAACGCTATTCTAAAAGGGCAAACACTAAACGACTACATAGAAAACGCGATAAACAAAGCCCTGGAACAAGACAAAAACTTATCCGAAAAAATAAGCAAGACCAGCCAGAAGGCCAGAAAAAAATGAACGAAAATAAAAACAAAAGGACGGCGAAAATAACCCTAATAACAATCATAGCCGTGCTAACAATAATAATGGCAAACACAGCACTCGCACTAACCATAAACGCACCAAACACAATAACAGGAGAACCAGGAGAAGAAATCACGATACCAATAAACATAACAGGAGGAAACGGAACAATAAACCTGACAAGAACACCAGAAATAGGAACAATAACAAGCACAAACAACACGCACAAAGAATTCAAATGGATAACAACATATGATACAGAGGAAACACACAAGAAAATAACATTCAAAGCAAAAGACGAAAACAACCAAACAACAGAGAAAGAAATCATAATAGCAAAACCCCCCAAGATAAGCCTTGAATCCAGCGGAGGAACAATACAAAAAGAAACATACGAAATAGAGCTTAAAACAAGCATAGACGCCACATGCAAATACGACTTAGAAGAAAAAGAATATGCTGAAAAACAATACACGCTCAAGAAAGACGGAAAAACACACACTGGCACAACACCTACGCTGGAACAAGGCCACCACACAATACACATAACATGCAAAAGCGAACACAACGCCAAAAGCAACGCTGAAATACCATTAGAAGTAAGCCTTAAGCCCACAGCAGAAATAAGGCTAAGCCCAAGGCCACCGCTAAGGGCAGGAATAGTAAAAGTAGAGGTAATAGCATCAGAAGACCTGATCACAACGCCGGAACTAAGATATTACTTCGACGACGACACAACGCCTAGAAGCATAACGCTGACAGGCTCAGGAAGAAGATGGGAAGGATACATAGTAATAAGCGAATCAGACAAGAAAAGAATAGGGACATTCACATTCAAAGGAACAGACAAAACAAACATTGAAGGAACAGAAATAACAAACGGAAAAGTATTCATAGTAGACAACAGCAAGCCCGTACAAGTAACAAGCATAACCTCAGAAGTACAAGGAGACAGAATAAAAATTGAATGGAGATACCTGGAAGAAGAAAGAGACAACATAAAAGAATACAGAGTGTACAGGAAAAAAGGAAGCGGCGGCGTAGACTACATAGACTACTATGAAACGACCACAAACAACTACTTCTACGACACGAATGTTGAATACGAAGAAGCTTATTACTATAAGATAAGCGCGGTCAACCACGCAGGGCAAGAAGGAGAGCTATCAAGAGAGATAGCAATAACATTCAGGCCGGAAACAACAAGCGCGGAAAGAGAAACAAGAACTGAAGAACTCGCACCAGCACTAAGAACACTGCTAAACAGCAAGATAAGCCAGGTAGAAAGAATAATAATGGACATAGAAAGCGCGGAAAGGCAACTTCAAAGAGCAACAGGAAGAGAACTCACAGAAACAATACAAAACCTTGACATACTCTCAAGAATAGCCTCATCAAAGAACAAGATAAACAACATAAAAGGAGAACTGGAAAAACTCAAAGACAAAAGCCTCTCAGAAGAAGAATTCGGATTATCCGTTGATACCTTCATGGAAGAAGCAGAGAACGAAATGAAAAGAACACCTATAGGTGTAGAAATAAAAGACTCTGCTTCATACGAAGAATTCAGCGATGATGAAAAAGCAAGAGAGGCAATAGAAGAATATTTCTCATTCGAAGGGCTTGACGTAGAGGAAAGCGACACGAGAAGCCTGATAAACACCATAGTTACAATGCAGGACTTATTCCTGGTAGAAGTAACACTGATAAAAGCAGAAATCCAATACCCTGATCACTCTGAAACCGCATCCATAGTAAAGAAAAGAATCAGCAGCCAGGAAACAATAGAAAACGCGGAAGTACTGGAAAAAATACCTAACAGGGTAGCACAAACCGCTACAGACATAAACTTCCTTGAAAGGCCTGAGATAATAAGGCAGAACCCCCTGGTAAAATGGACTGCTGAAAGGCTTGGAACAAAAACAATCACTTACTACGTCAAGGAAGACATAGACATGTCTGACTTGAGAGATACAAAAACAATAGTTGTAAGCGGGGAAGACATAGAGCAAAAACAAAACCTTATCACGGGGAGAGCCGTACAAGCAGAAGAAGACACTGACAGGCACCCGTTATTCATACCACTTATCATAGGAATAATGACTGTGCTGCTATTAACAACTTACTACGTAAAATACGCGAGCAACGACGGCCTTGGAAGCACGCCACGCATTATAACCAGGATAAAAGAGAAAGTAAAAGACAAAAACATGAACATCCTGCCTAAGAAAAAAGATGACAGCCACAGAAAGATCCTAATAGAACACCACGAGCCTGAAAGAAAAGAGCCGGTGAAAACAGAAAAGAAAAAATGTTCGTTCGAAGAACAGGAAATACACGTAAAAGACATCTCTGAAAGAAAGACAAGCGATATAGACGAAGTAAAAGAAGTACTGGTAACAATAAAAGACTTATGCGAAGAACTCCGAACACAAACAAAAAAAGAAAAAAAAGGTGAGGCTTCGAAGAAAAAAGTTAAAATACCAAGGATAACCAAGGCTCCTGAAGACAAGGCATTCGTATTGAGAAACGGGCAAAAACTAAAGACAGTGAAAGAACTAAAAGAATCACTCAAAACAATGGACGAAGAAACATTCAGGCACCATGTGAATCATGAAAGAAATGACTTCTCTGAATGGATAAAACATGTCTTCAAAGACAAAGAACTAGCAAGGAAGATAAAGACTTCTAAGACCAAAAACGGAATAATGAAAAAAATAAAACCTTAAGGAGACGTAGCCGTAAACCTAAGCGTACCAGTACACAAACCGAAAGGGTTAGGAGGAACGTATAACTGCCAGAACGTCTCCCATGTAACCGGAGCCGTGGCATCAGTAGCCTGTGAAAGCGTAATATTCATATCCTGATCTGTTTGCGCTAAAGGAATCTTGTCATCCCAGGGAACACTTAAACCAGAGAACCTTTGGTGCTCAACAGCGATATCATCCCCGAACTCACAAACCAATCCAAGTCCGTCCCCTTCCGTTTCACCATAACCAAGGACGCTTACATTAATATCCATATTCCCCAAATTTGTGATGTTAGCAGAGATATCCGGGCTTGTATCCGTAACCGCTAAGTCCCCGTAATCAATGACATCCGTGACGTTCAAAGCGAATAACTCATTAATAGAAGTCTCATTGTAATCCCAGTCTGTAAAGCCAAACGAGTCGTTAACAGATACGTTGCAAAACCAATCACCAGCATTAGCATAATACACCACGTTGAAAGTACAAGTGTAATTGGCTATGAACTCACCATCATTGCTATCCTCTATACAGCTCGTGTTCGTGTAATGAACGTTCCCAGAATCAGGGTCGCCACTCTGATTAAGATGGTAGTAAAGCGTGGCGTTAACAGTGTCAATATCCTGGTAGCCGTTCCAGTCCCTTATGGTAGCATTACAAGTAACGGCTCTCGTGCTTCCTGCGTTAAGCGTGATATCCTGCTCTACCGTAACATTAAGTATCTCAGGCATAGCATCAGTAATGTTAACCATTGTGGTAACGTTTACATATTCATAATTGTACTGCGCTGAAACATGGAATGAAAAAGCCAGGACTAGCAATAGCGCTACGTACAGCAAAACCATGCTTTTCCGCTCCAATATTTTTTTATCCATTTTGATCTTCCTTTACGTTCCTATCTCTGCGTAAAAATAATAAGTGGTTGTATCCCCTACCTGGTCAGGGACTATAACCTGGAAGTCCGCCTGGGATCCTGTGCTGTAACTGTCAGCGCCCTGGTTTATAGGGGATGCATATATTACATCTATATCGTCCTGTAATAATATTAATGGAAAGTCAGCAGTAGCCTGTGACTGAGGAGCGCTGTTTACAAATGTGCTTGTACTCCTGCAGTTATCCACAGGTATGAGGCCTACTTCTATTGTTGGATGAGTTGTTTCGTTGAACGTCCTGTTAACGCTGTCAACAGATGTTCCGCTGAAGCCAAGGAATAAATCTTCATCGTTTATGAGGGTTTGGTTAGAGCATTTTATATCTCCCCAGTTCACACTGTCACTCCTGGAAATATATACTTCTCCCGTCATGCTTTCTGCTCCCAGCTCCCACCTGAATATGGATTCTCCTGACGCGTCATCCAATGTTAATACACCTGTAAGGTTTCCCACGTATGCTTTCCAACGAAGGTTTTGCTGTAACACATCCATTACGAGGGTGGTTATAGTGCCGCCTTCATCAGTCCTGTTCGGAGGAGAAATTTCTGCTGCGCTCTCCGTTACGTTGCCTGAGATGCCTACTCCTGTGGGCTGGGCTGCTATGCTCGTCGCTAGTGAGAGTATTGTTATAAGAATGAAAAGGGCAGTCGCGGGAAAAATGAATGCTTTCTCTGTCCTTTTGTCTTTTTGGCTTTTCATGGTATCCCGCTACTGTCGAGGATTAAAATGAAAGAAAGGAAACCTCGGGTTTTAGTTAGTGTATTTCCAGCCAAAAGTAATACGGGGTGGTCTGGTCGTTTCCTTGGCTTCCGTCTTCAGCTACCAGCAACTGGAAGTCGTATTGGTTGCCGTCGTAACCCATAATACTTGACCTTGCACCTGCAGTCTTGTTTTCTAGTATTGCTGTAAAGATAAGCGTGCTGTTGTTATCAGAGGACAAGAGCAATGAAGGGAAGTCTTCTGTTTGCCTTTCGCTGTCCACGAAGGTATACGCTGTCCTGCAGTTGTTGAGGGTTGTGTATCCTACGTATATTTCAGGGTGGTCTGTGTGGTTGTACGTCCTGTTTATGCTGTCATAGTCCGTGTCTAGCATGCTATAAAAGCCGTTCCAGAAATCCCTGTATGGAGCATCGTCTATTGGGGCGCACTCAACGTCAGTCCATGTTATGGTTTCGTTTACTGATGCGTAGACTTGTCCCTGGGGTTCTGCTGCGGACCAGTCGTAGAACCTGTTGCCACTTGCGTCTTCTAATATTATTGTACCTGTTACGTTTCCGAAGAAGCCCTGCCAGGAATTGGTTTGAGATACACCTGTGATGTATAGCTCTGTTAGGTTTCCTGCTATTGCCGGGACTTCATAAGGAGGGTATAGGCTTGCGTTGCTTGTCTCACTTCTTATTGTCGTGGCGTTTTCTGCTCCTAATGGAACGTTAAACACTTCGTTTTGTGCTACGGCTAATGTGGAGTATAGCAGTATTAGTAGTGCGGCGGTTGTTATTCCGAGCAGTTTCTTTGTTTTTGCCATTGGATTATTTCACCTCTCAGGTCTTTTTGCCTTGATTGTTTCAGTTTCATGGTCGGTTACAGGCGGAGTAAACCACCTAAACTAACGTACAAATATGTATACTGATATATAAATATTTCGTTTAATAGCGCTTTTTGTACCAAAAAAACCTATTTAAAAGAAAAAAAAACCCTTAAACCGACGAGAAAACACAACCCTCAAAAAAGAAAAACAATCAGAAACCCTTCAAAACACGAAGAAGCTCATCCCTCGACGAAGCACCCCTCACAGCACCCGCAAGCTTCCTATCCCCAAAAACATGAAGAACCCAATCAGCAAAATCATTCCTCTTACCACTAACATGATGCTCAAAAACAGAATCACTCATCGACGGCAACTCATGCAACAAATCCCTAACAGAACGCAAAACCACGCCACTAGAAAGCTTAAAAGCATTCCCAGAAGAAACCCTCTTATTAAACAACCTGAACTTCTCCGCATGCTTCAACAACTTCCTCAAAGCATGAGCCTTAGACTCAATCTCACGCTCCTTCTCCAACAACAACTCCTTAGCAGCATTAAACTCACGCATACGCACAACCCACTCAGACTCCAACTCCTTCAACTCAAGCATCTTCTTATACAAAGAATCATCCAAATCACCTTCATGAAGAAAAAAATGATCGCCGGAAGACCTCGACTCATGAAACTCCCTCATCAAACCAACCAAACCATGAGAAACATGCTCGTGAGACACACCCTTCTTCTCCAAAACCTTCTTCTCCAACTCCTCAAAAAAAGAAGGTGAAGGAGCATGAACCTCTTCCTCGTGACGGCCATCTTCCTGCAAGGCACCACCCTCCTTCTCACCAGAAGAAAGCCTCTCAGAAGAACCCTTACCAACAGAAACATCTTCACCCAGAGAAAGATCATCCTGAGACTCAGGCAGCTTCTCAAAATCATCCCTGTGAATATCATCAGGAATCCTCTTAGAATCAGAAGAACCCCCACCAGCACCCTTATTATCATCCTTGCCTGAAGAACCACTAGAAACATCCTTCTCAGACAAAGAATCAGGCAGAGAACTAGGAGCATCCAGCCCATCCTCTCTCTTCTTCCTCGAAAGAAACTTCATGAAAAAACCCCCTAAAAACCCCTTTTTCAAACAAATAAAAAGATTGAAACGGGAAATATATAAAGCTTTTCATTAAGCCGGCTCTGTCCCAAATCTCACATTTTATTGCTGCGAAAACACCACTGCGTCCTGCCTGGCGCAGGTTCATCGTCAAGCAAGCTGCATGAATCGCTTGCTCTCCTGGCTTGTTTCAAGGCAGC
>PWLK01000113.1 GCA_003560545.1 Candidatus Woesearchaeota archaeon
ACGATGACGCTCAGCACCACGTGGGCGACGGGCGACCGCCTGGTCGTCAGCGTGGAGGGTGGGCACGTCAGCGGTCACGGCGGCGGCGGCGTTGACATCAGCACGCAGGACGCGAACGCGTACGTGGATGCCGACATCACGGCGCCGGAGCCAGTTACGTACGACGCCACCGGCTCGAGTGCCAGCGTGGCGAGCGAGACCGGTACCGCTGAGGTCGTCATCACCAGCGAGACCTACGACGCGACCGGCTCCAGCGCTACCACCACCAATCAAGCTGGCGCGGCTGAGGTTTCAGAGGCCGCGCCGGAGCCGGTGACGTATGATGCGGCCGGAACTGATGCTTTTACCGCTAGCGAGAGTGGCGCTGCTGAGGTTTCAGAGGCCGCGCAGGCGACCGTCGATCAGACCACCGTCTCGAACACGAGCGGCGCGACGGTTACGGAGCACTCCTTTGATCACGACCATCCGAGCACAGCGGGGTACCTCGTTGCGATCGTCAGCACCCGCTTCGCCGCTGGCACCGTCACGGCGACGTACAACGGGGCGGCGCTGACGGAGCGGTTTGTACAGGCCAGCGCGAATGAGGGCGTCTGGGCGCACGTGTTCACGCTGGACACGCCTTCGGCTGGGGTTCACCCTCTCGTCGTGAGTTTCGGCACCGCAGTGCGCGCGACCATCTTCGCGTACTCCCTCACCCGCGTGGATCACGTGCAGGCCATCGCGAGCGACGAGGGCGCATCCAGCCCAATCAATGCCAGCATCACCATCGCGAGCGACGAGGGCAACATCGTCCTCGATTCCGTCCACTGGTCGAATAGCGCTGAGGACATCGCAAGCTGGGGTGCGGGGCAGACGGGCGTTACGGACCAGGGTGTCGGCGGACAGTCGTCGCGCGGTAGCTCGTCATGGAAGCACGGCGAGGCGGGTAGCACGACGATGACCACGACCGGCGACGATGCTGCGGGTTCGATCGAGTGGGCAGCGGTCGCAGTCTCGGTCGTGCCCACCGCGGAGCCGATCACGCACGACGCGACAGGCGCGGACACCTCAACCAGCAGCGAGAGCGGCGCGGCGGAGGTGCCGAGCGCGTATGGGGACGCGGTCGCGAGCGACGGCCCTGGCGCGTGGTGGCGGTTCAACGAGCCGAGCGGGCTGCTGGCGTCGGATGAGGTCGGGGAGCGCGATCTGACGCTCAGCGGAACCGTGGATCAGAGCGTGCAGGGTCCGGGCGGAACGGGCCTCGCGGTGGAGTTCGACGCCGCTACAGGGAAGGGTGAGCACGCGGAGGGCCTCGCCTGGAACGGCGCGCACAGCCTGACCGTTGAGGCGTGGGTGAACACCTCGTCGGTCGCGGCGGCGGCCAGCACGCCGGACTCGGTGGTGCTGCTGTGGCACGACGAGGCGGGCGACCTCGCGTTCCAGGTCCGCAGCGCTGACGGGACCGCGTGGGCGGTCGCGAGCGTAGCAGCGCCAGCCGCTGGCGCGTGGCATCACGTGGTCGGCGTCTGGGACCGCGTCGCGAGGCAGGCGGGGTTGTACGTGAACGGCGCGCTCGCCGCGTCCAGCGCGGAGCAAGCCTTCGAGGACATCGGCGCGCTGACGGGAGTGCTGCAGGTCGCGGGCGAACCGAGTGGCGTCGGCATCATCACGCTGGACGAGGTTGCGTTCTACGACAGCGTGCTGCCGGAGGCGCGGATTGCTGAGCACTACGCGTTGGGTGTGGGTGAGGCGGGCGCGGTCGTTGATGCGACCGGGTTGGATGCGAGCGCGTCGAGTGAGGCGGCGACAGCCGCGCTCGTGGCGGGAGCAGCCGCTGAGGATGCCAGCGCGTCGAGCGAGCAGGCGAGCAGCGTCGCCGTAATCAGTGCTGCGGGCGTCTCCAGGGCCGTTCTTACCGGCATGGCGGCAGCATCGTTAATACTCGCTGCTGCCGGGGTAGGGGCTGATTCGTTCGTAGCGACTGAGAGCGGGGCTGTTGGCGCGCTGTTCGCTGGCGGCGGCAGCAACTCCGTCGCCGCTACTGAATTAGCGAGCGGCGAGCTAATCGTTCCGTCGAGTGGCAGCGGGAGAGTGAGTGCTGGAGAGTCCGGTAGTGTCGAAGCGGCGATCAACGCGGCTGGCGCGACCGACGCCACGGCCAGCGAGGCTGGCAACGCTGACGCGATTATCGGCGCGAGCGGTATCACCGGCGCGAGCGCTGGAGAGTCCGGCGTGGCAGGGTCGGAAGCTTCTGCGCAGGGCGTTAGCGACCTTGACGCTTTTGAGTCTGGCGCTGTAGCGGCCGTCTTCAAGCCGTTCTCGGATTCCGGTTTCTACGCAACGGAATCCGGTGGCGTTAGGGTCGTTTTCTGGCCGTCGGCGTTCTCTGGAGCTTCGCTAGGCGAATCTGCCAATACCGTTCAAGTGTTTGGTATTGGCGGCACTTCTCTCGCGGTGACTTCTCAAGACTTCACGTCAGAAGGTACTCATAGCGCCAGGGGCACTAGTTCGGCCTTGGCGTTCGATGATGGTTCTGCTTCGGTCGTTCGGCGACCGTACGCGGAATCGGGCTTATTCGCTAACGAGGTTGGTTCGGCGCTCCTCCTTGCTATGGAGGGCGCGACAGATTCGTTCTATGCGTTCGAGGCTGGAGTTGGCGCGAGCATCTCGTCCGCGCTTGGGTCTTCTCGCGTTTCAGCGAACGAGACGGGCGCGGCGGAGATCGACGGGTACGTGGTGATCGACGCGACCGGATCGAGCGCCAGCACGTCAAGCGAGGCGGCAGCCGCCGCTGCGGTGGCGGGCGCTGTCGCTGAGGATGCCAGCGTGTCGAGTGAGCTGGGCACTGCCCGGTTTGCGGCGTCGGTTTCGGCCGAGGATTCGTTCGCCGTTAGTGGGTCTGGCGGCGGCGAGGTTACGTTTAGTTCCGAGTCTTCATCGACCGCGCTCGCGTACCAGTACGGCACCGCCGGGGTTATTTCGCCGGACGGGGTCGAGTATGACGCGACTGGCGAGAGCAGGGCAGTATTTTCCGAGTCGGGTTTCGCCTTATCCGAACTCATTCAAATTTATTACTGGGATGGTTCCGAGTGGGTGTCTGCGAACATGTGGATTTGGAACGGTTTCGCTTGGGTGGTGCCTACTTTATATCGGTGGGATGGTAATAGTTGGGTGCTAATGTGATATGTTCTGTAGGGGGCATAAGGGGTACATGATTCGGTTTGTTCGTGTATGCTGGGCGCATGATTCTTACGCCAGCACAGAGTGGGTGAGTGATGCCAACCGTAGATTTTTGGAGTAAGGAAGTTCTCGGCGGCCGAAGCGGTCGAGT
>PWLK01000022.1 GCA_003560545.1 Candidatus Woesearchaeota archaeon
GTCTTTCCCTTTTCCCGGGGGCTCGCCTAATGGCTCAGCCATCTCTTTCTCCGCGCTTACAACGTCTTCTTCAAAAGACTTAATCCTGGTCTCAACCGATTTCTTTTTCTCCTCTGAAACCTCCAATGATTTCTTTAACTCAAAGAGTTTCTTTGCATCAGCTTCCACGACTTTTAATTTCTCCAAAGCCTTCTTCTCCTTCTCTTTCTGGGCAACGAGTTCTTTCTTTTTATCATCTAACAATTTTTTCTTCTCAGAAAAATTTTCTTCAACAACCCTTATCTTTTCCTTTAACCCGTTAATGCCTTCAGCGGCTAACCTTAAGCCTTTCACCTCAGCCCTTAATGTCCTAGCGTGCATCGCAGCGTTCTCCCTTACACGCTTATACTTGTCAATATCAAACAATTTCCTTATCGTTTCCAGTCTTTCATCAGCGTTCATAAAAAGAATTCTTTTCATCTCCTCCTGCGGAGTGTAAACCGTGTACCTGTAAATCAAGGACTTAGACTTAGTAACCAAGTCCTCAGGATACCCTAACAAGTCAAGGACTTTGGATTTAATCTCGACAGGCGTAGCATCCGTCTTAACATCGTTAACAGAAAAAAAACCGTTGTCCTGGGATACGCCGTTATTAGTCCTCTTCAAAGACCTCAAAACAACAACGCTCTTATTATCAACCTCAAAGCCTAATTCGACTTCCCCGGACTTACAACCGTGCCGCAAAAGAGTTTCTCCTGAGATAAAACTCCTGATCAAGCCAAACAACGCGAACTCCACGCCAAGCAAAATAGTGCTCTTCCCACTCCCAATATCCCCAGCTAAAAGCGTGGAGCCTTCCCTGAACTCCAACTCTAATTCTTCGTAAGACCTAATATTCTTAAGCCTAATCCTTTTCAGCAACATCCATGCCAGGAAACCCGTCCTTCTTTAAATTAGTTTTCTCCTTAACCCTCAAACCAGATTTTTCTGCATAACATTTAAAAACAAAATGGAAATATCAAAGTATTACAGCCCCGTGGTGTACCAAGGCAAAACTTTTTCAAAAGTTTTATCAAAGAGTGCGCCTCGCAAGGCTCAACAGCACAAACAATCACAGCCCCGTGGTGTAGCGGCCAATCATCCCGGCCTTTGGCAACTGGTTACGGTTGAAGACAGCCGGGGACCTCGGTTCAAATCCGGGCGGGGCTACTTTTTTTTGATTAACTTTTTATATTAAGTCGTCATAACCTGTGTTAGGTGATATGTTTTATGGCTAAAAAGAAGAAGAGTTATAGTTGTGAGAGTACTGGTGGAGCGTTTTATTTCCTGGGTTTTATTGGCGCAGCGATTTATTTTATTATGTCTGCTACGTCTTTCTGGACAGGTGTCTTAGGATTCTTGAAAGCTTTGGTGTGGCCTGCTTTCCTCGTCTTTGAATTATTCAAGTTTTTAGCTTAGAATTACTTCTTTTTTTTCTTTTTTGGTTCGAAGGCTTCTTTCAATGCTTGGGCGAAGCTGTGCATGGCTTCTTTGAATTCTTCTCCTACTTCGTCCCAGGTAACGCTTTCTTTCCTGGCTTTCTTTTTCTTCTTCCTGGGTTCTTCTTCTACTATGATTATTCTTTCTTTTCTTTTAGGAGAGAAAATATCTTTTATTACCTGGAAGTACCCTGCTATTAGTACTATTACAAATACTAAGAAATACACTAGCCATGTTACTGGCTCTAATATCCTGAAAATGGTTTGTCCTGCTAAGTCATCTACTAAGTATAGCATGTTGAATACGAAGCTCGCGATGAGTACGCCGCCTACAGCGTTAAACAATGGTGCGGGTAAGCTGAACGGGAACCTGAATGCGAATAATAATTCGCCTATTAGGAATAGTATTGCTATTACGAGCAATAACACGATGTTAGCATTGATAGTGTCCAATACCATTAGCACGCTTTCATTCGTTGTGTATTGTGAGAAAAAATTGGCTAGAACCCATACTATTATGAAGAATAATATTCCTGCAAGCCCTCGCAGTAGTATCTTGCTTATTCCTCTTACCATCTAACCAGGGAAGCGCGTTGTGTTTTTAAATATTCTTTAATATTTTTAAGAACCTTTTTAAACAAAGGAATCATTCCTTGAGAATTAAGGGGGTGGATTTAACGTGGTTAAAAAAATTGGTTTGTTAGCTGTTCTGCTTGCATTGACTTTTTTGGTTTATGCGTGCACCGATGAAGTTCCTCTGGTGGATGAAGATGATGTTCTTGGGGAACCTGAAGCGCCTGATGAAGACGACGTAGTCGAAGATGATGATGCTTTGGAGGAGCTAAAAAGCCTTGTTATGGGTACGGCTGAGTACATGGTTTCTTACGAGTACGACTTCCTAGGAGAGGATATGTCTTTAACCCAGTACGTTAAGGGTAATAGGATGAGGACTGATTCTGAGGCTTTCGGCATGGTTTCCAGGGTTTATCTCTTGGAGGACAGCGTTGTGACTTGCATGGAAGAAGCAGGCCAGTGGATGTGTTTTGAGTCTGAAAGGGATGAAGTGGAAGGTGTGGAAGCAGGAGATGATCCTGTTATTGATGACTTGGAAGAAGGCACTTTTGATGGCACGATACAAAGGCTTCCAGGCAGGACTGTTGCGGGTACCAGCACTAGTTGTTTCAGAGCGCTTTACCTCGGGTTTACTTATGATTACTGTTATAGCGCTGAAGGAGTTCCTTTGCTTGTTGAAGCTGAAACTGATGAGGGTTCGTGGAGCATGACTGCAACGGATTATTCTACGAGTGTCCAGGAGAGTGCGTTCGAGCTTCCCGCGGAGCCAGGGTCTTTTGATGATATGCTTGGTGCTTGGGGTTACTAGTAAACCTTTATTTTTTTTATTTTTGTATTTCGTATTCCAGTAAAGGTATTTTTCTTGCGTCTTCTTGCAGGTAGAATTCTTTTAGTTCCTCGAATTTTTCGGAGACTTGTTTAAAGCTTTGTATTGCTTCTTCGAGTGTGTCTGCCTGGACTTTTATTATGTCGTATTCGTTTCCTTGTAGTTCAAGGGTTGCGTACTCACTGATTTCGTCTCTTAGTTCGCTTCTGAGGAATGCTGCTGTGTCAGTGTTTTTTCCGTAGTCGAGTATGCTTCCTTCTCTTCCGAATGCGTTGTTTGGCATCTTTATTATTGCTTGGTATTCTTTCATTTTAGTTCGCGTTCTTTTAATTCTTCTTCGTTGATCATGCCTAAGTATTCGTATTTTAGGCTAGGAATTTCTTTTCTGGCGTATTTTTTCATTATGGTTTCAAATGTGTTTGCGTATTCCTGTA
>PWLK01000106.1 GCA_003560545.1 Candidatus Woesearchaeota archaeon
AGCTCATGCACCAGGCTGCCGAGCGGCTCCGGGAGGTGCTCTACAACGAGCTGGGCGGGTTCGGAGGGCTGGACACGGGCACCGTGCGTACCTTTCTGGTCGGGCTGCTGGCCCACCTCAGGACGCAGGGGGGCGTCTTTCATGACGCTTTGGAGGTCTTCTTGGCCTCAGGAGGGAACACCTACCTGCTGAACAAGCAGATCTTCATGCCGGGCTTTGCGCCCCGCTCCCGGGCGCCTTCCTTCGTCACCCGCACGAGCCATCAACGCTTCGATGCGCTGAACAGCGGGCAGACCACCTCCACCCGCACCTGGTCCGAGGAGTGGGCCGAGAAGTGCTTCTCTCCGGTGAACCCCATGGTCAGCGGCAACCTCTGGGAAATGTACGACCACGTCCTGGAGACTCTCTGCGATGTCGGCCTTCTGGAGGAGCGGGCGGCGCAGGGGGACCCGGTCTGGGGCATCCCGCCCCGGGTGCTGCGTATCCGCCGCGCGGTGCGCCAGTTCCGTTGCGACACGTGCGGCCACGAGACGTCGGGTGCCGAGGCCGACTCGAACGCCTGGGAAGGCGCGCCGTGCCTCCGCTTCCGCTGCTCGGGCCACCACCAGGACGGAGACGAGGGCGCGCTGGACTACTACGGGCGGCTCTACGCTACCGGAGCCCTGGAGCGGATCATCGCCCGGGAGCACACGGGGCTCCTGGAGCGGGAGGAACGCGAAGAGCTTGAGGCCAACTTCATCCGGCGTGACCGGCCGTGGGACCCAAACCTCCTCTCCTGCACCCCAACGCTGGAGATGGGCATCGACATCGGGGATCTCTCCACCGTGCTCCTCTGCTCCATCCCCCCAGCCCAGGCCAACTACATCCAGAGAATCGGGCGAGCCGGACGCCGCGACGGCAACGCCCTGAACCTGGCGGTGGCCAACGGCCGTCCCCACGACCTCTACTTCTATGCCCAGCCCCAGGAGATGATCGAGGGCGACATCGAGCCTCCGGGCGTGTTCCTCAAGGCCGCCGCGGTGCTGGAGCGGCAGATGACGGCCTACTGCCTGGACCGCTGGGTCGAGACGAACCTGCCGCCGGACGCGATCCCGTCCCGCATGCGTCCGGTCCTGGACGCCCTGGGGAAGCCGGAGAACCAAGGGTTCCCCTTCAACTTCCTGGCCTTCGTGGAAGCCAGGCGGACTGAGCTGGTGGACGGCTTCCTCGCCCTCTTCGGCGAGGCGTTGGACGAGGAGGCCCAGGAGTACGTCCGGAGCTTCGTAGTGGACGGGGGCGCCGACGGCCGATCACTCAGCTACAAGCTCCTGGACGGGCTCGGAGCCCTGAAGCGGGAGCGGGAGGGCCTGGGCAAGACGGTGGACCGGATTCGACGCAGGATCCGGTCCATGGAGGCCCAGGAAGTTCGGGACCGGAACTACGACGACGAGCTGGCCGAGCTGAAGCAGGAGCGAGACGCGCTGCGGCGCATCATCCGCGAGAAGATCGACAAGCGGCACACCCTGAACTTCCTCACCGATGAGGGGCTGATTCCCAACTATGCCTTCCCCGAGGCGGGCGTGCTCCTCCGATCGGTCATCTACCGGAAGATTGAACGTGAGGGAGAGAGCGAGTACGAGACCCGGGTCTACGAGTATGAACGCCCCGCGGTGAGCGCCATCAGCGAGCTGGCTCCCGCCAACCGCTTCTACGCCGAGGGCCGGAACGTCACCATCGACCGCATCGATCTGACGGTGGCCGATGTGGAGACCTGGCGGCTCTGCGATACCTGTTCCCACTCGGCCCTCCAGGTGGAGGGCGATACCCCCGACTCGTGCCCCCGGTGCGGGAGCAGCCAGTGGAGCGATGCGGGCCAGGAACACCCCATGGTCCGCATGCGGCAGGTCTTCGCCAGCACGTCGGACCGCCGGAGCCGCACCAGCGACGACAGTGACGAGCGCCGTCCCGTCTTCTACAAGAAGCAGCTCCTGGTGGACTACGACGATGCCAGCATCACCAGCGCATTCTCCGTGGACGACGAGGAGCTTCCCTTCGGCTTCGAGTTCCTGAGCCGTGTGGATTTCCGGGAGATCAACTTCGGCGAGGTGTCGTTCGAGGGGCCCGACGTGAAGGTGGCCGGCGAGGAGGCCCCCCGGAAGGGGTTCTCCATCTGCCGCCACTGCGGAAAGGTGCGAGACCCGAGGGGTGAGACTCGGCACACCATCAGTTGCCCGGCCCGGGGAGAGGACGGACCGGAGCACTTCATCCAGGCCCTCTACCTGTACCGGGAGTTCGCCTCCGAAGCGATCCGGATCCTCCTGCCCGAGACCACCTTCACCGGCAGCGACCGGACGCTCCACTCCTTCATCGCCGCGCTTCAGCTCGGGCTCCGGAGGAAGTTCCGGGGGAGCATCGACCACCTCCGGGTCACCCAGTACGAGGAGCCCATCCCCGAGTCTCCCCACCGGAAGCGCTCTCTGGTGCTCTACGACACGGTGCCTGGGGGGACGGGCTACCTGAAGGAGCTCATGCGCTCCACCGAGCCGCTTCTCCAGGTCTTCGAGCGGGCGCTGGAGGCGCTCCGTTCGTGTCCGTGCAACGGTGATCCGGACAAGGACGGCTGCTACCGGTGCCTCTACGCGTACCGGAACAGCTACGACATGCCCGACACCTCCCGGAACCGAGCGGTGGAGATCCTCTCCGACGTTCTGAAGCGGAAAGACCAATTCCAGGAGGTGGACTCCCTTCGGGCGGTTCCAATGAACGCCCTCTTCGACAGCGAACTGGAGGCCCGTTTTGTCCAGGCCCTGAAGGAAGCGGGCACCGAGACGGTCCCGGTGGAGCTGGCGCACCTCATCGTGGGGCGCAAGCCTGGATACTTTCTGAAGGTGGCTGGGGAGGCGTACTACATCGAGCCTCAGGTGGAGTTGGGTGAGTCGGACCATGTGGCCGTCGCCTCCCGGGCCGACTTCCTGCTGCGCCCGGCCCGCGGGGGCGGCACCGTCAAGCCCATCGCGGTCTTCGTGGACGGCTGGGCCTATCACCGGGACCGGATCGGCCGGGACCTGGCGCAGCGGATGGCCATCGCACGGAGCGGTCGATACCTGGTGTGGTCTCTCACGTGGGAGGACATCGAGCACGCCCTGGGAGGGAAGGGGGGATACTACGAGAACCTTTTGGCGCCCGGGGCCAAAGTGCCGCGGATGGCCCGTTCCCGTCCTGACGAGCCGAACGCCTATCGCGCGCTGGTGGACGGGCTCGATC
>PWLK01000093.1 GCA_003560545.1 Candidatus Woesearchaeota archaeon
CCGTCAACGATTTCTTCGCGGCCGCCGTAAGCCATTGCGAAGTTAAGCTTGTGCTTGCTGTTATTCTTAGTTGCGTCCATTATTTCGCGCATTAAGTTCCGGACGTCCTCTGGGAAGAGTTGTATTCGTCCTATGAACTTCACTTTTATGTCGTACTCGTAAAGCCTTTTGTCTTTAAGAAGTCTTTTTGCGCCTTCCCTGAACAGGTTCAGGATGTATTCAAATTCTTTTTTAGGCCTGTTAAAGTTTTGCATGGAGAAAGTGTAAAGCGTGAGCTCTTCTACCTTGTATTCATTGCACCATTCCAGGAGTTTGCCAACCTTTTTTTCTCCCCACTCATGGCCTTTCCAAGGGTCTAGGTTGAGTTTCTTTGCGAACCTCCTGTTCCCGTCAAGTATTACGCCGATATGCCTCGGCACTTTAATTTCCTGGGCTGTTTCGCTTGGCATTAACAACATTACCTTGCTTTTTTTTATAAAGTTTTTCTAAAAAAAGGTTTTATTCATCGAGGGTTCTGAGCTTTCTTTCTTCTTCCCTTAAATGGAAGTTCTCTACTAATATGTCGAAGAGGGCGGGCTCTATTTTTAGTATGTCTTTAGAAGTTATAAGGCCGACTAGCTTTCCTTCGTCCATGACTGGCAGTCTTTTCACGTCGTTCTCTTTCATTAGGACCATTGCGTTGTAAATGTCTTCTCCAGGGCTTATGGTTATCATGTCTCGGGCAAAGGTCATTATCTCTGTTACAGTTGTCTTCGAAGCATCCTTGCTTTCAGATACTACTTTGGAGACTATGTCTTTCTTGGATACAATGCCTTTCAGGTCTTTTCCTTCAACGAGGATTATGCTTCCTACGCCGTGTTCTGTCATGAGGTCAGCGCATTCCTTTACGGTAATGCTTGGCTTTGCCGTTACAGGCTTATTCGTCATTATGTCTATGGCTTTATAACCTGTTTCCATGTTTTTTCACATTATCAACTCGTATCCTTCACCAAATACTTTTCCTAGTGAGTTAAAAAAGTTTTTGGTTAAGACTTTGTTATCTGCGAGTTTTTCGCTGGTAATTGCTTTTTCAAGCTCTTCTGTGTTGCTTTGCTTGATGTTTTTTAGTTCTTTCCCTGAAAAATCTGCCTTGTAAATACTCTGAACAGGGTTTTCAAGGTCTTTTATTACGAATGCTTTCTTTTCAAATAGTACTATTTCGCCTTGCTTGTCGCCGTGTTTTACTCTTATCCTCGCGCTTTCTATTTCCCTGCTCTTGACTCTTTGCTCGTGCTCTAAGAGGACTCGTATTACTGAGCCTGCTGTTTTCACAGCTTGGTTGACTTCTGCGCGGGTTAGCTTGCCTGCTTTGTAGTCTTTCCTGTACTTTATTACATCTTCGAATTGTTTTACTGTATCTTTAGGTATTTTTCTTTTATCTCCTAGTTCTTTTTTTACTTGCCCGTATATTTCTTTTTCGTTTCCAGGCTTTATTCCTTCTGATAGGAGGGCGTGGTTTGCAGTCGTGATGAGGTCGTCGTACGCTTTGTCGAACTGCTCTTTCTCCGTTAATTGTTGTATTTCTGAGAATAGCTTTTTTAGCCTTTCAAGGTATTGTTTGGTTTCATCGTATAGGACGTCGATTTCTTTTCCTGTGATGTCTTTCTTGGAGCCGTGCTCCATGTCTTTCCTGACCTTGAGGATGTGTTCGAACATCTTCACATATTTTTCTTCTAATAATTTTTCTTTTTTCACGAATATATGTCTTAGCACTTCTGGTGCTTCCTTAGGGGTTGGTGGCGGCAAGCCGTAGAGCATTATAGCGGCTTGGCTCGTGGTTATGCATGCCCAGAAGAAGTCTTCCATGCCTATTTCTTTTAATTTGAATTTTACCCTGTCCAGGAATTGGTCTCCGCTGTGCATGAACATGTCTATGCTTTCAGGGCTTGGCTTTATCCTGCCCATTTGCAGTAGTTGTTTCCACGGCATGAATATTCCGCGGTCGTAGAACGGAATCCCGTCCCTTAGGAATGTGAATATTACGGGGTTGGCTTCTTTTATGCTCTCCCAGAAATCTGTTAATAAGTATGGTTGGATGTTGATCTTGTTCTCTATTCCTGTTATGGAGCCTGCTTCTTTGCCCATACCGTATATAATGGCGCGTAGCTTGTCTTTTAGTTCTGCGCGGCTCATCTTTTTTACGTCTGTATCGTCTATGACGAGGAAGACGTCTACGTCTGATTCTGGTGTGGCTTTGCCTTGTACGAGGCTTCCTGCTAAGACGTAGCACACGATGTATTTTTCGAATTTCTTTATGACCATGCTCTTGTGGACTTCAGCTATTTTTATTGCTGCGAGCATGCCTTTATCATGTATAGGGGCGGAGCTTGCTATTATGCCTAGTAAGTCGTATTTGGCGTCGTAGCAGTTCTGCCATAATTCCGTTAAGAGTAGTACTTCTGGGTTCAGGTTTTTGTCTACGCTTTCGCCTTCTTTTTTTATGATTGTGGAGAGCTTTTCTTTTAGTTCTTCTTTGCTCATCTTCTTGCTGTCAGAATCATCTATTAGGAGTAGGATGTTTACTTTTTCTTTGTCTTTTTCGTCTTTGCTTGGCGGCAGTAACGTGATTCCTAAGACGTAGTCGTCGAATTTTGCGAGGACTTTGCCTTTGAATTTCTCGATTTTCCCTTTTAGTTTTTCGAGTTTGTCCTGGGTTTGCTCTGGGAGGTGTTGTATTTCCTTGTCTTTTTGCTCTGCTGTCCTGCTTTGTTTTTTTGATGGTTTCTTTTTTGTTTTAGACATTGTATCCGAACCCCTTTTTATCGTGATTAAATCTTTTCTTCTGTGCTTTTTTATAAGTATTTAAATATTTTCCAAAGAAAACCGGAAAATATTTTTGTTATTATAAAGTAGTAAAAATATCGAAAGTTTTATATATTAGATTTACCATACACAAAACATCCTTATAAAGAGGTGCAAAAAAAATGGCAGAACAAGACGAGAAAACCCCAGCCCAAAAAACAATAGACCAAATATATAAGAACCAAGAATTATACGAAGAACATTTTGACAAACATTTAGGAAATGTAGTGCTAGCACGAGCAGCCTTAGAAACCGAAAAAAGAAAGGCTCTGGCAAACGGAGAAAGCCTGACAGATAGCGCGACAGGCAACAAAATAGTAGAAACATACGCCTCTACCCTCTACGACAAAATGCTGGAGCAAAGAGGAAGGACTGCATCAGACCCCCTCTTCAGGAACGTAGAATTACAGGAAATATACGGACAAGACATGAACAGATTACTGCAAATGGGATTACAAACCAAGTTCTCAAACGCTGCAATGCTATCCATGCTGGAATCAGAAGACAATATTAAATACGCACAAGAAAAATACATGCCGTTCATGAAACAAAACGTGAACCCAGAACTACAAACAGACATGATAAAAGAGATTGGCGCAGACAAATATATCGACTTAAAAAGGGTGCTAAACAAGCCAGAAACACTGGATGGCACAATCCAAGCCGTACTAGCATCAGAAAAAGGAAAAGCAACCCCTGGACCTGACCAGTACAAAAAAATGGGGCTAGGAAACATGCTTAAGACAAAATATGTCAACTAAACATTTTTTTCTTATTTTTTCCAATTCTATAAACCCAACAACCTCAAAATTTATAAATAAAAGGTTTCATAGAAAGTAATAATGCAGAGAAACCAAGTATACCGAGTACTGAGCGTAGCCCTGCTCTTAACAGGAGCGCTATTCATAGCAAGCCCTGAGCCAAGCATAACCGGGGCAGTAACAGGAGCAGCCGACTTCCCAGGGATTAACCCGTTAATAGGAGTAATCCTAATAACACTCGCAGGAGCACTAGTCGTAGCAAGCAAAGAAGAAAAGAAAAGCCCTGGACAATTAGAACTGGAAAAAATACAAGGCAACATAGAAACATACGACAAAACAATAGAAAGGCACTTTGGAGACATACTACTCTACCACTCCGCACTGGAACAAGAAAAAAGGAAGTACAAAAAAGATGACCTAGAAAAATTTGGCACAGCCGAAAAAATAGCCAAAGCAGGAACAAACAAACTATACGAACTAATGAAAGAAAGCCGTGGCATAAAAAGCATGGATCCAAAATTCAAAGAACAATTCCTAAGAGACACAGCGAAAATAGACACGTACAGCGCTACTACAATGGGAATGGAAACCAAGTTCTCCACGCAAAGCTTCATAAAATACTTATCAAACGAAAACGTACAAAAACAAATACTACAACAATACGAAGCGATGAAAGTAGAAGGAATAAACCCGGAACTACAAAAAGACGTCCTAAAAGAAATAGGCGCAGGAAAATACATGAACCTGAACAACATACTAAACAAACCACAAACCCTTGAACAAACAGTATCAGCAGTAGGAGCGTACGATAAAGGAAAAGGAAGCGCAGGACCAAAAGTTCTAAAACAATTATTTGATGAAGCATACCTAAAACCAGAATACAGAAAAAACTAAACCCCCAGAAAAAAAGGGTTTATTCGAACCTGGGCAACAATTCTTCCCTGTGCTCCTCAGAAGCTTCGACTAACGCGCCAAAAACTTCCAGGTGCCTTGTTTTACTCAACTCATCCAGCCTGAACCCAGTATAATATATGATCATCCTGTCATTATCAAGGTCTTCGCTTGTAATCTCTATCGTCCCCGAAGTAGAACCATCCAGCATTAAGTACCCATACATAATACTCTCATTAATCCTCGCGCCCTCAATGGTGTGGCACTCACCCTCAATACATATCTCTTCATCATCAAGTATAACGTCTTCTTCCAGGTAAAGATTGGAAATTACCATCAACTCATACTCCCCAGGTATAAGTCCTACTTCTCCGCTAGTTCTTCCACTTTCAAGTTCTATCGCCCTGATAAACTCAGAAGGCTCATTATTAACAATCCTAGTAAATAATACGAATAATTCCTCGTCTTGGTGGACGCTCAAAAGATTATTATTAAACTCCCAGTTATATTCCTGCAATCCTTCAATTTCATCACCGTAAGTCCTCGCAACGTGTTTTTTATTAACGTTGAAAGATATCTCTGTCTCTTTAAAAGCTTCAATGACAAAGCTATTATCTTCCCCATCTATAATGCTCTCGACTACTTCGTCAGAATAATACTCATCATCCATTATTTCGAAGTAGCCATCTATACATGCAGGCATATACGTGTCCAGTACAGGTCCTTCCCCGCGATCCTCTGTTGTACCAACAATAATGGTCTGGCCCAAGCAAGTATACATGATGCTTACATTGCCAAGCCTTTCAAAAGTATCTTTATCAACAACTTCGATACTTACAGGTATGGTTCTCTGGGAAGTATCTGAAAACCCATAGAAATCTTCCGCGCCAGGCGCGTCTATATCAATATCTAATACTTCCGTTGAGTACACGTCCGACCTTCTTATATTGGATTCGACTGCGAATTGGAACACGTAACCCTCTCCTCTAAACGCAGTATCATCTTCTAATGTAATAAGAACAGGGTGTGCAATATCGTAATCGAACTCATAAGTAGTAATGCTTAATGAAAGCATTGGCATGTTAACCGCATAAGTTTCAGGCATTACAATATCTCCCATGCTGGGATTGACATCGAGGAACATAGGCCAATTAGGCCAGTAAGAAAATGTGATGCTTGTATCACTTAACTGATCGCTGTCAGTGCGCATTGAATGAAGGAATCTTGAATAAAAACTCTGCATGAAAGACTCTTCTTCATCTGTAATTATGAAATGATCTCTTGACCCAATGATTTGCATGTACATAATGTTATCTGAAAGAGATTCACTGATAGCGTCTTTAGCCTCAGAAACCCGCCATATCCTCGGGGCTCTCCGCTCATAGCTAACACCACCAGCCCTTGGAGGAACATCGGAATCCAACCCCATACCCATAACGTCAGAAACTTCTCTTGTGAACTCATCCAAAGCGTTCCTGCCAATAATTACCTGGAACAGCAAGTCAAGAGCCAAATCATAGATTTTTTTCATTCTTAAATCCATGTCTTCAACAAAAGATGATGCTGATAAAGTCAGGTCTGAGCCATGAACAACTGCTTCAATATCCCATCGCAGCGCCACAGAAGTATGCTCATCATAAAAAGAAATCAGGGCAGAAGGTTCCTCATAAGATATATTATAAGTGTCTTCAAAGGCCGAGAAATAATCCACGCATTCCAACATGTTCTCCTCAACGTATCTCTCCGCGTCATAACGTATAGCACCAGGGTAATCCCCTTCAAGGGATGGAAAGCTAAGCCTATACCTGCAATCAATGCAATCAGGAGGAGAATCAATGCTAAACCAGTAAGGAACAATTAATTCGCTATCCGGGAACAACTCCAAAGCATTATTAACATATTCAGGGTACAAATCATACCTATACATCCTGGGATCAACATCGTGGAACCCGCCTGTAACACCTATTTCTTCAAAGAACTCCCTTGCAAGAATACCCATACAATCCTCGATCGTAGAAGCTACTGCGTCAAGGTCAGCATCGTAATCCCTTGTAATAACTTCATCTTCAGGGACTTCGGTGTCCAATGAAATAATATACAATGAGATTCCTACTAGAATAACCAATACCAACCCAATTATTACAAACAATGTAACCTGGCCTTTTTTCAACATTTTATCATTCACCAACAATCCTCGAGCAAAGCATACCGTTAACGAGCTCTGCCTTATCAAAATAATTTCTTAAATGCCTTTCAGTCATCCCGAAATCAATACAAACATGGTCGTATTCCTCGGATGAAATAAATGTACGAGTGCTTGAACCTGCAAAAGACATGCTTCCCCCCTGGTTTAATTCAATTACCTCTTCATTAAACAATTCTTCTGTAACATCAACACTCTCCCGAGGATTTCTAAGTATTACCTTAAAAGCAAGTCCATCCGCCCTGGGATTGCTAACACCTCCTGACACCCAGTACTCAAAATAAGGGTCTTCATCAGGAACGCTGACCTCAACAGACTTCCTGCCTGAAATAAAAGCACCACTCCTCACCACGCCTGAAGGCATAACGTTAGTAACATGAGACCTGCCAACAACGTCATCCACGAGCAAGTTCTGCCTGCACATACTCTCTTCCCACGCGCCTACACTGCGAACCTGCTCTGCGAGATTGCCAAAAGCACTATGCGGGCTGAAAGGCCTGACAAAATCAACGCCTACATTTCTTAACAATGAATTAAACTGGGAAACACTAGCACCCACCCCCCAAAACGTCCTAATAGCCGCCCTAGCACCACCAAAATAATGATCCCATTCAGCCATATCCTCAGCTTTCTCCAATATCTCTTCCTGCAAGCTTTCACGCAATTCATCATCAGACAACGTCAAGTCTATCTCAGACAAATCCATATAGTCTCCGTAAACTTGCCTAAAACTATCAGCTAAATTATCTCTTTCCCGTTCAAGCTCTGTTACTCTTGCTCTCATAGACTCTATTTGTGCTTCTGCATCTCCTTCTTGGTGAGGGTAAGGCGCAAGAATGCCGCTCTCCATATTCTCAATATTCCTGTTAAGACGTTCTATGTCAGATTCTACTTTGCTAAGCTCTCTAATATCATTGTATAAGTTTTCATTGAGAGAGGCTTCGTATAGCCTTGAAATCTCAGGGTATTCATCTCCATAAACCTGTAAGAGGCTTTCCCTGTTATTATTTATTTCTGAGTAAGCAGCAGCAGAAGCTTCAGCGATTAAAGGAGTTTCTCCTACAAGCAAGTTACCTGTATCACTAGTATCCCCGTCAGTTCTTACGCTTCCAACACGCTTCCCTTCCACGTTGTAAACATGCATCAAGCCATGTGACTGAGGGTCCTGCAACAGAGTACCGGAAGGATTTCCCTGAGCATCGAACAACCTGCAATCCGCGCCCGTGCACTCAAGCCTTCCGGATTCAAGCTGTACATGTGTTGTTGGAGGCTCTATATCCGGGGAACCCGGAACTTCTCTCCAGTACATCGTCCTAGGATCTATTCTTTCCGTGATAGACCTGCAATAGTCAGTCGCAGAAATAGGAGGTGTGTGCATAGCGTTAACAATTGTTAATAGTTCTGATGCAGATTGCACTGCCGCTCCAGCCCTGCAAATGCCTTTGGTTGGAAATTCTGCGGTGCTGCACAGCGTTGCAATTCCTGAGGATGTGAACAAAGACACTGGGTCGCTCATTATGTCAGCAAGCCTACCAGTCATATCCCTAAGAACAGCCGTCCAAGGAACTAAGTCTAACACGTTGCTTGCCATCCTCGTGCATTCAGCGTACTGCTTTTGATCCTGGCAAACACTGGGGCTTACACCCATTTGGCCTGTGCTTTGCGATAAACACTGAAGGTAGTTGCAGTCTATGCTTAAACGTACTTCCTGGTGGTGTACTATGGCTGGAACGCACATTGTTGCGTATGCAACGTACTCGCTCCTCCAAGGATTCATGAAAGCGCTTGGGCTGTCATAACCTGCGTACTCGGTAACTGTTTGAAGGCCTCCAAAATTTGATTCATCGATCAAGGAATCGAACTGATTTATATAATCAGGCTCGCATGTAAATAACTTGCATACTTGCACAAAAATGTTTCCTTTATCCTGAAGCCTTTCATGAGCTACATCGGTCTTGCTGCCCAGCCTATCAGCGGCAAGCCTAAGGCCTCCAAGGTCAAAAGGCCCTGTAGCAACAGCTGCAGTCTCCATGGCTGCAAGGGTTCCGCCAAGAGCACCCATCATGGTCTCTGCACCTACAAAAGTATTACACATCATTGTTAACCTGTTAGAAGTAGACCTTATGCTTTCAATGCTTCTGATCTTGCTATCAACCTCTTCTTGAAGTCTTTCTATTTCACTCTCTATATTCCTGTGAAGACCTCCTCTTTCCCTTAAATCAATCCTTATAGTAGCGTTCAGTGTTTCAGGATAAGAATAATATGTTTCTCCGGCCTGAGTTGTGACCCTTACAGGGCAATCGTACTCCAATCGATCCATGCCTTCATATCTTTGTCCTTCAACACCGTTCTCAGCCAGTGAAAATTTAATGTAAACTTTGTTATCTTCCTTATTCACATGTATTACTCTCACCCCGGAAATATCTCCCTGGTTTCCTGTGCGCTCATCAATAACAGGAACACAATTATCAGATAAAGAAGCAGTAACAAGTCTTGGAGAGCCCTGCCTGGGATTAAAATCTATTTCTGCATATAAATCCCTTGAATATATCATGTTGGCTTTATCCAAACGAGGATTACTCGGAGTTACCCTTGAGATCTCCCAGAAAGATGGAGGTTCATCATCTGCAGTTCTTAGGAGGTCTACGGTTATTGTTTCAGTTACAGTGTTCCCTGCGAGGTCTGTGAATTCTAAGGGTATTTCGTATTCCCCAGGCGTATCTATTCCAGGTAGTATGTTGCCAGTGCACCTGTACTCATTGGTTCTTTCTGTGGGGTTGCATTCAACTGTTACGTTGTCTGCTCCTATGTTTCCCCCTATTATTTTCATCTCTGCTTTCGGGCTTATCCTTTCGGTTATGTTGGCTGTTATTATTATTTCATCTTCCAAAGTCATTATGTCCAGGCCAGCTGCGCTTTCTGCTTTTACGCTGTCCACCCTTGGAGGGGTTGCATCGCATCTTAGTCTTGAAGCAAAACTGCCTCCTTCCAAGCCACTCCGTACAGGTATTCCCGCGTCGTTACTGCTATAATCTCTGTCAAAGTATATGTTTACTGTTTCTCCGTCTTGGCATGTCGTGCTGGATGTGCCGTAACACGTTCCTCCTTCGCACGAGCTGACAAATCTTAAAGCATTTGCTGTTTGAACGCTGAAGCGTACTTTCATTCGTTCTTCGAACCCTACACCTATGTCTTCTATGTCTATTTGTATAGTGTTTTCCTGTCCGGAAGCGTAATAGCAGGTTCCTTCGTGGCATTTGTCCGTTCCTATAAACGTAAGGGTTGGATTGGAATTATCCACTTCGAATGAGTGTTCTAATTGTTTGGTTACCTGGCGTCCATCTTCTGTTGTGAATGTTATGTTTATTGTAAATTCGTTTTTGTTTGCTAGTATGTGGAAATGCTGTTCTCCTGTAGGTCTTATCTCGCATTCATAGTTTTCTTCTCTTTCTTCGCATTCGGGCTGTATATCACCCATATCCATAATTGGATTTAAATCGGATGCGTCTACGCTTATTCTTTCTATTTCAACGTCTTCTTCTGCTGTGTATTCAAATCCCATGTACACATCTATCCTGTTGTTATATGAAATATGTGTTACAGTGTCAATCCAGTAGAATTCGAGGTTGGATACGGTTATTTGTATTTCTTCTTCCGCCGTGGTTATTGCCGGTATGGAGAGGATTAGTATTCCTAGAAAGAGTGTTATAGTGCTTGCTAATAATGGTGTTTTCTGCAATATCCTCATCCTCTAGTCCACCCTATAATTGTGCATATAAATATTTTTCTATAACGCGAAGGATTTATTTGACGCTGCCTTCAAGGTTTTTGTCGACGATTAATTGCCCTGGGGCGTTTAATTCGTGGCCGTTTGCTTTTAAAGCGTTTTTTTCTGCTTTTATTTTCACGGAGAAGAACTCATCTATGCTTATTTCTTCCGCGGGTTCTTGTTTTATTCCTTTTATGCTTATTTTGTCTCCGGGCTTGCTGTCAGGGCTGTGCAGAACGCCTACTTTTTTTCCTTGCTGGACTGCTAAGAGCATTCCGTGGCTTTCCACTCCGCGGAGCTTAGCTGGTTTTAAGTTGTAGACTACTAAGACGTTTTTTCCTATTAGTTCTTCTGGCTCGTAGTGGCCTACCAGGCCTGATACGATGGTCCTGGTTTCCCCGCCTAAGTCTATTTTTTCTATGTATAATTTGTCGGCTTCAGGGTGTTTTTCCACGGAGGTAATCTTTGCAATTCGAATATCTAATTTTTTTAATACGCTTTCATCTTTTTTTTGTTTTCCCGAGAATTTTTCTTGTAGTATTTGTGTTTCTTTGTCTTCGAGTTTTTTGAATAATGCTTTGGGCTCGTTTATCTCGTGCTCTTCTATTTTTTTGTTTAAAAGTTCTAGGGTGGGTGTTTCTTTTATTTTTAGTTGTGATAGTATTTGTTTTGCTGTTTCTGGCATTACTGGCTGGATTAGGATTGCTAGGTCTTTTATGAGGTTGGCTAGTACGGCTAGTGCGTTGTATGCTTTATCCGGGTTTTCTTTTATGGCTTTCCAGGGTTCTTGTTCTTGGAAGTAATGGTTTCCTTTGGTGGATAAGCTCATTATTTGCTTTAATGCTTTCTTCAACTGTATTTCTTCGTAGGACTGTTTTATTTTCCGGAGGTCTTCCTCGTAATCTAATGGATGTTTTATTGTTCTTATTTTTCCGTCTGAGAATTTTTTTATGAATGTCAGGGTTCTGTTTACGAGGTTTCCTAGGTTTCCTACGAGTTCGCTGTTTATCTTGTCCTGCAAGTCTTTCCATGTGAATTTTGTGTCACTGGTTTCAGGCCTGTTGATCGTGATGTAGTACCTCCATGTGTCTGCTGGTATTCCTGTTTCTTTGGCGTTATCCCCGAAGACGCCTATGCCCCTGGATTTTGAGAACTTGGCGTTTTCGTAGTTGAGGTATTCGTTTACGGATATTGTGTCTAGCAATGTGTATTTTTGTTTTGTTCCCATAAGGGATGCTGGGAATAGAACTGTGTGGAAGGGGATGTTGTCTTTGCCCATGAATTGGACGAGGTTTGTTTCTTCTGGGTTATGCCACCATTTTTTCCAGTCTTCACGGCTTGCTTTTGTTATTGCTATGTAACCTATGGGTGCGTCGAACCATACGTAGAATACTTTGTTTTCGTAGCCTTTTAATGGTACTGGTATCCCCCAGGATAAGTCACGGGTTATAGCTCTTTCTTTTAAGCCTTCTTTTAGCCATGCTTTCGTGGTGGTTAAGGCGTTATCACTCCATTTATGTTTTCTTTCTTCTACGAAGCTTTCTATTTGTGGCTGTAATTCGTTTAGCTTTATGAATAAGTGCTTCGTTTTTTTTATTACGGGCTTGCTCCCTGTTAACTTGGATTTTGGGTTGAGCAGGTCTGTCGGCTCTAAGAGTTTGCCGCATTGGTCGCATTGGTCGCCCCGGGCTTCTTCGTATTTGCAATGCGGGCATGTTCCTTCTATGAATCGGTCTGATAAGTATTTTTTTGCTTGTTCATCGTACATTTGCTCTACTTCTTTCTCTGATATGTACTTGTTTTCGTGGAGCTTCAGGAATATGTCTTGTGTGATTTCTTTGCTTTCCTTGCTGCTCGTCCTGCCCAGGCAGTCGAAGGAGCAGTTGAACCATTCATATATTTCTTTGTGTATCTTGAAGAAATGGTCTACTGCTTGCTTGGGCGTCATCCCGAGTTCCATTGCTATTGTTTCTGTGGTTGTGCCGTGCTCATCCGTTCCGAGGACGGATATAACGTTTTCTTTTTTTAGCCGTAAATACCTTGTGTAGATGTCTGCGCTTATTA
>PWLK01000088.1 GCA_003560545.1 Candidatus Woesearchaeota archaeon
GAATGACAAGTTTTTAATATGGTTTTATTTATCATATGAAAATAGAATACATATATTTTATTTAAATGTTTCGGTCTTCAGAAACAATGCTCCTCCCGCTATTACTCCAGGCCACCATCCCGCCATTCAAGTCATAAACATTTTCATAACCCAAATCCGCTATTTGCCTGGATGCGGAAGCAGACATCCTGCCAGTCATACAATAAACAAGAATCTTCACATCCTTATCCTCGGGCAACGAATCAGCGTAAAGATGTATATTCCTCCAATCCTCAATAACCAAGTCCGTGCCAGGTATTTCGCCTTCATAAGGTGTATGCGTATTAACCACGAAAACATCTTCTTCCATCAAGCTTTCAAACTCATCACTATCTACTAGCCTTACACGTTCATTGCCCGCGCAGCCCGCCACGAAAAGCGTTACCATCACAAATAATATGAATATTATTTTTCCTGAAAACATTTCTACAAGTCCCACTCAAAAACTCTTTCTGGCATTCCATACAAATCTTTCACAACCAAAGTTAGCTTAGTTGCATCTTGGCTTATTCCTGTGAAGAACAATTCTCCATTCCTATGATGCCCTCCTGGCGGACTCCCCTTCCAGGAACTCGCTGTGTACTCGTTCCCCCGGTCATCGATAAGAACAGCCACATCTTCAACATGAAAACCCAAGTCCCCTTGATGCGTGTCTAGTGCTACGCTGAACACTGCTTCCCCGTTGTCAATCATTTGAGGGGTTACCGTAACCGTCAGCCCTCCAGTGTTATCTGTGAGTGTTTCAAACGCATAATCACTTGTAGCGGTCCCAGTCATTCCATGTGTTTCTGCTGTGACAAAGGTAAACGGGATAATCATTACCGCTATGGCTACTGTGAATATCTTGCCAAGCCTCACATCAGAAGCAGAAATGTTTTTCAGCAAAGAATTCTTAGCATGGACTCCTTGTTGCCTTGTAACTCCCAGCATGATAAATATTCCCAGGAGATTAGAGAACAACCCTATCACAAGGAATCCTGTGCTGTACTCTGACAGGAAAACCATTGCACCAGAAAACCCGATTAAAGGTATCAAAGGCGCGATTAAGTGCAGGCAGCACGCAACCATTGAAATACCCGAAACACTTCCAGTTGCAGCTACTTTTCCTCCGGCATTAGCGTGCTTTGGAAAACTCGTTATATAAGAGTATAACGCCACCTGGAATCCAAATCCTAACACCAAAGGTATCATCAAATACCAATATGAAAAAAACTGGGAGGCAGCATAGCTAAAGCTGTTTACAAGCGTCAAAACCGTAAAATAAAATGTTACCAGCACTGCCGACGCTATCACTCCTTTCCATAACGGTATCTTTGCATTTTCTTTATTCATTTTTACTCCTTACAGCAATCAACTGCTTTCTTCACGAATTCTCTCATATTGCCAAAAAAAGTCTTGCTTTGATCAGTTTGCAATTCTTCTTCTGCTAACTGTTTCTTGTTTGTTTTACCAAGTTTTTTCTCTGATCTTTTAACGTTTGTTTTCTGCACTATTTTTTCCTTGCTGTTGCTCTCGATGTTCACCGCCCAGAACAAAGAATAAAGGTTATATGAATTTTCAAAGAAAAACTTTGCTTCCTTCATATCTCCTTTATCCAAGTGCTTCGTCCCTGTTTCCATTAAGCGCATCGAAGCAGACAATAAGTGCTTGCTCGTGCACCAGACTTCGCCTTCATAGTCTCTGATTAGCTTTTTCAGGAAAGCTTTTCTCATGTTCCTGACTTCGCGCAGCATATCATAGTAAGCATCCTTGCCTGTTTTCTGGGCTGTAAAATGCAGGTGCTCCTCGATGCTGATCAGGTTCATAACGCCAAGGCTTAAATCTTCGTCCGAAGACAAATCAAGCTTCTTTTCCTTAACAAGCTTCTCCGTTTTTTCCACTAGTTCTTTGTAAGAATCCATTTTTTTCACTTCTCTTCATGCTAATAATTGCAAAGCAACTCCCAGTACCAGCATGGTTGCCAGCGTCACCGCCATTCCTTGGTACGGTATTTTCTGACCTTTCCTAATCTCTGTGATTTTCCTGCTGAGCCACGGCGATGCTAATACAATCACTCCTCCTATTATGCTGCCCACGAGGAATACGTCCACCATGTACACCGTGTTAAGCAAAGACCCATATCCTCCTGCAATAGAAACAGGGATTCCTATCAAGCTGCCCATAATCGGAAGCAATGGGATAACTGTCAAAAGAAACATTGCTAGTATTACAAGCTGTTCCTGATATCTTATCTTTTTCGTCTTGATAATCCTGTTAACCCATAATCCCAATGCTGCAGCGAATCCACCTATGAACAACCCTATAACTATAGGGCTGATGCCCAGCCACATCGCTCCCCCTCCAAGCGCGGCTGCACCCGCCGTACAAAGAGGGCAGTGTGCTTCTACGCTTTGAACTCCAAAGATAAGGGAAGCGAGCAGGAAAATTCCCATAAACCTTGCGATGCCTTTTCTTACCATTTTTATATCCTCATGAATTCATACGTGGTTCCATCGTTGTTTACTGCTAACACTACAAAGTCTTCTGTTTTCCTGCCCGGCATTCCTGGGGAGCCTGAAGGCATTCCTGGTAGGGCTATACCTCTAATGTCTGGTTTTTCTGCTAATAATTTGTTTATTGCTTCCAGTGGCATGTGTCCTTCCACAAAGTAATCTCCAATAATTGTTGTATGGCAAGTTCTGACACTGCTTGGAACACCGAGTTCTTCTTTATGTTCATCCAAAGAGTAAGGGTCCACTTGTTTTACATCAATGTTCATCCCTGTATTCCTCTTCGTGTAGTCAGCGTGTATGTCGCAGCACCCACAAGCAAAGGAAGTGTAAACCACTCCTTCCTTTCCTTGCAGTTCTTCCAAAGCGTTAAGGTCTTTATCGTTGCCTGCTGCAAGCGCTATCATTCCCACAAGCAGCAATGCCACCGCGCCCAGGACAACTATAGTTGTCTTTTTCATATCAACATCCCCCTACCATTGCCGGCGGCTGTTGAGCTGTTGGCTGAGCTGTTGGTGCACTTTGCGTTGTGCTTGGCTGCGCAGTGGGTTGTCCTTCGTATGATTCTACGTTTTGCTTTAAGTTGCTTATTTGCACTGCCTGCACTCCTGATACTAATAGCAATACTAACACCACGCCCAGTGCAATGAATGCATAAGCGCTGCTTCCTTCTTCTTTTTTCTTCATAGGTACCACCTTTTTTCCTTTTGTTTTACAACAATCGCTCATCTTAACATCCTCCTACCATTCCGCCACCAGCGCTTCCCTGTTCTATTCCTCTGAACTGGTTAGAAGCAATGTTTCCATATGTTGTGTCTATGCCTTGTAATTCTAGTGCTTCTGCTTTTGCCTGTGACTGTCCTGGGAAGAACAGGACTTTCCATTTAGCTACTTCTTCTTGTATATCCTTGTCAGTGTAACTGTCCCCGTGTTCTAGTATGAGGTATTTTGCGAGGCCTCTCATTGCGAAGCTATGCGCGCATCCGCATGCAGGCTGGCCGTTTTCAAAGATTATAGATCTCGCACCACAGCAGTATTCGCATGACATTCCATCATCCATGTGGTACAATATATTTATGTACCTGTCAAGATCATCTCCTTGAAGTTCTGTTTGCTGGTCTATGGTTGCAAGCTGTCTTATTGTTTCATCAGCCCTTCTTTGATCGTTCGGGTCAACATCGTCATAGCTTACACCTAATTCTTCTCCGTAAGTCTCAGGGACACCTGTAGGTACTACGCCGCCTAAGGATACTTCTCCCCCAGAGCTTCCTTGTTGTCCGGATGAGCCTGCACTACTTGTGTACCCTGCCATCATCCCGGTCATGTCATGGATGTGGTAGCTGTTAAAAGCTGTCATAAATAATAGTAATACTACCAGCACTCCCGTTACACTTTTCAGGATTTTTTGTTCTTGTTCTTTTTCTATCATTATTTTATCCCTCCTAAACAAATTGTTTTCATAGGGTTTTGTCATTAGAAACACCTTATAAACCATGTTGTGAAACTAGTTTCAGGCTTGTTTTTGGAAATATTTATAAGTCTCCAATTTCATTCTCCTCGGTATGCCTAAAGATAAAGTTTTGCCGGCCACGCCTGATGTCCGCTTTAAGGGAACGTTTGATTTTGACGGGTTATACAAGCTCATCAGGAATTGGCTTGACGACAGGAAGTATGATTACATGGAGAAGGTTTACAAGGACAAGGCAGCATCGCCTTTTGGTAACGAATTAGAATTAAATATGATTCCTGAGCTAAAAGTAACTCCTTATATTAAATACCATATTGAAATACTGATTAAAGTCTTTGATTTCAAGGAATTCGACGCAGTCGTAGATGGGGAAAAGAAAAAAGTGTCCAACGGAAGGCTGTTCATTCAGATAACACCTGAAGTAGAATATGATTGGCAAAAAAAATACAAGGAAGGATTTGCTGCAACACTCCAGGAACTAATGGTTAAAAGGCTTTTGAAAAGGCATTTCGAGATAAAATACTACGACACATTAGCTTACGACGCTTACGACTTACAAACCAAGATAAAAAAGTTTTTAAGAATGAAAACAATTAAGAGTGCATACTGATGGCAGAAGTAAAAAACCTTGTATACGGAGAATCTTTCAGCTTTAAAGGATTAATGGACGTAGAAGACCTTTACATGCTCTTAGACAAATGGTTCAAAGAAAGAGGGTATGATAAAAACGAAATATGGAACTTCGAAGAAAACTATGATGACGGCAAGCAGATAACCCTGAAAATACAGCCTTACAAGAAAATCAGTGATTACGCCAAAGTCGAAATACGCCTCACAGCCCAACTCAGAAAGCTAAAAGAAGTCGTAATACAAAAAAAGAAACAAAAACTAAAACTTATGAGAGGGGAAGCCAGCTTTACATTCGACGTATTCCTAACCACGGACTACGAAGAACACTTCCAATCCAGCCCAATACTATTCTTCATAAAGACAATAGCCGAGAAATACCTTTACAAAGGATACGTCGAAAAATACGAAGAAAAAGCCGTGGCCGATAAAGACGCCATCAAAAGAGAGCTAAAAAGCTACCTGAACATGAAAAGATTCTGAAAAGCTTTAAAAAACAAGCGCTCTTCCGATACCTAAGGGGCTTGACTGAAAGGAAACCCCTCTTGCGTTCAAAAAGCGAAACTTTTGTGCTGCGGTCGCATAACCTGGTATTGCGCTGGCCTTGAGAGCCAGTTCCTTCGGGAGTTCCCGGTTCGAATCCGGGCCGCAGCGTTCGTTTTTTTTTTCAAGAAAAATATTTAACCTGTTAGGTCTTTCCCTTGCTTTATGGGGAGGGATTTGTTCAGGGAAGCGGATAAGGAGTTTAGGCGTATTTCGAAGTCTTTTTATTATCCTACTAGGAAGATGCCTTTGGATTTAAGGATGGATATTTTATCTGATTATTTTATGAAGCGTGTTGCTGATGAAATTGAGGACAGCCCTGTTAAGTTGGGGAGGAAGAAGGGTTTGCTCTACGATCATATTGGTAGCATGCAGGTAGGGGTTCCTGATAAGAATGTGAAGCAGTTCTTAAGCCAGAATCCAAAGGGTACGAGTCAAAGGGATGCTGTTTCAAGGAATTACGATTTGTTCTTCTCAGTTTTCAAGAATATCTCTGTTCGGTCAAGGATTGTTATTACTGAGACAACTCTTGAAATGATTCCTGGTATGTTGAGAGAGGATTTTAGCGAAATAAAAAGCTTTGAGCATCTTAATGAGTATTGTTCTTATGTTGCAGGCATCCCTGGTAAGAGTATTACGAGGCTTTTCGGCTTGACAGGTTTCCTTCCTGAAGGCGCGTATAATTATATGTTGAAGTTGAGTAATGAGGCGGGGCTTGGCTTGCAGAAGGCTAATATTATAAGAGACATAGCAGGGGATATGGAGGAAGGGCGCTTCTACGTTCCTGAGGAATTACTTGAGAAGTATGGTTTGTCAAGGGATAATTTTGTTATGACGGGGGCGAATATTAATGAAGTAATCGCTGATAAGACGCGTTCAAGGTATAAAGTTTTGAATGAAATGGTCTTGGATGCTTCTAAATCCTTGGAATCAATGGTTAAATACACTCACTGCATTCCTGTTCCTAATTTGGTTCCTGCGCCGAAGAACAAGACGCGTGAAGAGCTAAAAAGAGAATTAAGCTTGTCAAGAGGTATGAGGTTTTTCTCGGGGTTTGCGGCTATTCAGTCCATGAAGTCTTTGTATAGGATGCATGATTCCATAAACCCTTTCATGTTGGGCGCTTTTAACGAGAAAAAGACGATTTATGAGAAAAAGGATGCTCTTAAAACATATTTTTTTATGTTGAGGAATTGGGATTCTCATAAGGCGATCCAGGAAAAATATTCTTTTTTGCAAAGTCTTACGGCGCAATCGAAAACTATTTATTAACTCGTTAAAAAGTTTTGTTTTATGCTAGCAATAATACTTGGTTTGGCGATGAGTTTGGCTCATCGTTTCAGCTATGAATTGGTTGAGAGGGTTAAGAAGCATCATAATAAGTTGCTGTCTTTCTCTGCGGGAATATCTGTTACATATCTTTTCTTGGAGTTGCTTCCTTATTTCAGTGAAGGTGCGGCTAGTGTTGATAGGAGGTTGTTTTTTTTCATTCTACTGGGTTTTGTAATGATTCATCTTGCTGAGAAATATATTTATTTTCATTTCTATAAGGATAAGCTTAGGAGGGAGCTTGCGTTGGAGAACGCCGCGGTTTCTTTCATATACCATTTCCTTGTCGGGATGCTCTTAGTGGGGTTTGCCCGAAGTGAGCCTTTGGAGGCTTTGCTTTTTTTCGTCCCTGTTTTCCTGCATACTGCTTTTAACGCTGTTCCTGTTATTATCTCTAAGTCGCTTGTTGTTAGGGGTATTCTTTCTTCTTCTACGTTTTTGGGTGTTGTTTTTTCAATGTTTGTCTATCCTGAAATGTCTGTTTTTGTTAAGTTTGCCTTGATAGGTTTTGTGACTGGAATTTTTATTTACATGGTTTTAAGGCATGCTGTGCCTCTTGGGAGGGCGGGTTCTCCTTTTTTCTTGGTTCTTGGTTTTTTGTTCTATATTGCTTTCGATATTTTGATGCGCTTGTTTTTCTGAACTCTTTTTTTTACAACAAAATATATAAATCATTAATACACAGGTTAAGTATACTAAAATACTTTTTTAGTATCGCGGGACAACGACAGCTCCTCTGAAAAGGTGTTTGCTTATCAAGCTTAATAAACACGACAGGTACGTGCAAAAACTCGTAACACAGATAGAAAGTGATTACGACGATGTTTCTACTCATTTCAAGCTATCCAAGAAAAAGCGATTAGTAGGCGAGGTAGACATAGTAGCAAAAAGAGGGGATGAATTGCACTTATTCGAAGTAAAATGTAGTTACAGGATCTCCAAAGCCAGAAAACAGCTTGCCAGGTTCAGAAAAATCTTTAACGAGCAGAAAATAACCTGTTTTTTCTACTGCGGCTTAGGAGATACACTGGTAGAAGTCTGCTAAAAATCCCGTAAGCCTTTCTGCTTATCCCTCTCAGCTATCTTCTTATACGTGCTCCACGTCTTCCTGAAAAAACTATGCTTATCCCAGTTCTTCTCAATAAAAGCCTTAGTCAAAGGATCCGAAGGATAACCTGAGCCAAAATCCTCCCCTGCGATTTTCTTTAACTTATCAACTTCCCAATCCCTTGTAACCTTAGCCAGTATACTCGCCGCTGCAACAATCTTATAATTCAAATCCGCCTTATGCTCCGCCACGACCTCGACAGCCTTATCATCAACCATGCTCTTAACATAATCCCTGTACGCATTAATATTATTACTAGGTGAATCCAGGATGACCTTATCCGCTTTCACACTATTTATCAGAACGGCACTTGTCTTGCCCTCTAATTTGTTAAGATTCATCCCCTGGTCATTTAAGGCATCATCAATCTCCCCTGGGCTGAGAACAATTATTTTATGCTCGCACACCTCTTTGATATGCTCAAACAAATCCTCGCGCTGCTTCCTGGAAAGAAGCTTAGAATCCTTAACCAACGGGCTAATCTTATCAAGATCTTTCTCTTCAATCGCGCAAATAGCCATAACCATAGGCCCAATCACAGGACCCCTGCCCGCTTCCTCAACACCCGCAACAATCATAACACAACAAAACCATGTAGGCTTTTAAATTATTTTTCTTTTCAAGCAACATCCTTGTATATGTACCTGCTTGCAATCGTGTTAAGGCCTTCGCTGTAATCAGAAAAATTAGTGTGCATCTTCCCAAAAATTTCTGCTTGGACACCGTTTTTTTCAAAAGAACAAGCTCTCCTGTAAGATTCAATGCCGATCTCAGCTAGCCCTTCCTCAAATCTTTTCTTTTTTGCCGGGTCAAAAAACCATTTTTTCATAAGAATAGAATATTCGTTATCATGATGATTTCTGAGAATTCCTGAGTTGAATAAGCACAAATCTCCAATAACCTTGCTTGCTTCAGGACTGGAATCCTCAAGAGAAATGTTTTTCAGAAAACTATCATATAATTTCAAATCTTTTTCTTTCAGGATACTTTCAACTCTCAATGTCTGCTCTCCCAGTAAGTCAGACAGGTAATTTATAATGTTTGTATCCGTCTCCCCCATCTCTGAATATAGGACTTTTGCGGTCAGCAAAAAAAAGAAATCGTTTGCATTAAGATGAGAAACGTTTTTTGAAGAATAAATCTTCTCCAGCAGGCCACTTGCAATATCATCAACGTATTGTCTTGGCGGTTCTTCCAGTAATTCATCCCTTAAGAAGCCCACACCTTCATTAAACCCAAACCCCATAGGTTTACTACTCAACAGAAATTATTTAAACTTTTTGCTTTTTGAACTCTTCAATAACTCTTACTAAGTCATCCTTATCCCTGGACTTCCCGATTCTAAGCCTTAGCTCGCTTCCGCCTTTCAACCCTTTTGTGAACTGCATGGCTTGCGTCCTCACAGCATGGAAGGGTATCTTATAATCCTTGGCATATTCGAGGTATTTAAAGAAATAACCTAATTTTTCATCAGTGCTTATATCCTCATATGTTCCTGTTTCAAGGTATTCGTTAACCTGCCTGAAAATAAACGGGTTCCCCATCGCTCCACGACCTATCATAACGTAGTCACAGCCAGTTTCCTCAATCATCCTCTTAGCGTCCTCCGGAGTCCACACATCCCCGTTACCCACCACGGGAATACTAACATTTTCCTTTAACTCCTTAATCAGCGACCAATCCGCTTCCCCGGAATAGCCTTGTTTCAGGGTACGGGCATGAAGAGCGATCATCTTAACCCCTGCCTCCTCCGCTATCTTTGCAATAGGCAAAAACATTTTTTTATCAGAATCACTAATCCCGGCACGAACCTTCAGGGTTACAGGCTTATCAACAGCCTTAACAAGCCTTGTAAAAAGCTCCTTAACATGCTCTTGCTCTTGTAATAAAGCCGCGCCAGCCATCTGGTTAGTAATATGAGGCGCAGGGCACCCCATGTTAAAATCAATAACGTCAAAGTAAGGCTCAACAATCTTCGCAGCCTTAACAACAAGGTCAATATCATTCCCGAATAATTGCACGGAGACAGGCCTCTCCCGCTCAGAGTACTCTATGAAATCCGTTATCTTCCTCTCCTGCTCGCGTAACTCCTTCTCCTTAGCCACAATTGCGTGGACACTGGTAAGCTCAGTCACAACAAGCCCTGCACCGTTCTCACTGCAAAGCAGCCTGAAAGCAGGGTCGCTGACACCGGCCATTGGTGCGAAGAAAGCTTTTCCTTTGAATCCTGGAATTTTACTCATAAATAAAAAGGGTTTTAATGCCATTATTAATTTTTACGAATCAAGCAATCAATTAAAATAAGGCTTTACACCTGTTTTAACGACTATTAAGCTTAGGTTTTTCAAAACATTTATATAATAATAAAAAAGGTTTTCATCATTAGCAATATTTGCTTTTCAAAAAGGGGTGCTCATGAGGAAAGGACAATTCGCAATGGAATACTTCTTAGTCATAGGTTTCTCCCTTGTAATAATAACTCCTATGATATTTCTGCTTCATAATGAATACAGCAATGTAAGATCTGATGTTCACAGAGAGCACGTTTCGGAACTCTCAAGAGAACTCATCTACCAGGCTGAAAAGCTGTACTACCAAGGACCTCCTTCCCAGACAACAATGACTGCTTACTTCCCGCCAGGCCTGACAGATGTAAGAGAAGAAAACAACACTTACATCGTATTCAAATTTGAAGACGGGAGAGAAATAAATACGTGGAGCAGGGTTCCTATAAATGTCAGCCTGCGTACATTCTCAGGGCAACACAACATCGTACTCTCTGTTAAGAGAAGCGAAACAGGAGTATACGTGGAAATAAGGGATGATGACTAGGTTTGGAAAAATGGTTTTGTCAAAGAAAGGACAAGCAGCGTACGAGCTTTTAATATTGTTCTTCTTCCTAACACTAGGATTTACAGTTTGGCTTATGTTCATATCCTCTGCTCAGCAGAACGCTGAGTACGAACGCAGGGAGTTCCATGTCAGGGACTTCGGCTTAAGACTCCAGGATGAAATATACACCGTTGCTCTTATGCCAGAAGGATTTGAAAGAAGCATAGACCTCCCACCACACCTCTACGGAACAAGCTACGAATTAAACATTACAGGATGGGAAAGAAAGTATTTGACTGTAAGCACGGAAGACCACCATCATAACTTCATTATCCCTAACATAACAGGAAGCTTTAACGAAGGCGAGACAAATACGTTGAAATCAAGACAAGGATATGTTTGTGTGAACGAAGGATGCTGAAAAAAAACATTAACCGGAAAGGACAGGTAATGATATTCATAGGCCTGGTAGCAGTATTCGTTTTCCTCCTGGCATTCACACTCTTCTTTGACTACCTACTATTATCCCCTGGGGTAAGCGGGGAAGAATACAGGTTTATACAACAAGAAAATTCAAGACTTGCAGACGCATTACTCCTCCCAGGGTACCCTGAGTCATGGAACAAGGAGTCTGTTATGAGAATAGGACTAGCAGAAAACAATTTTTTGAACGAAACAAAAGCAGGATACTTCCAAGAACTAACTGAAAACGACGAAGGATACGAAACAGGAAGAAGCCTTCTTGGGTTATTCTACGATTACCTCGTAATAATAGAAGACGCTGAAGGAAATACTATCCACTCAATAGGCAACTACGAACGTATACCTAACACAAATGGTTTTATAACAGAAGAAGACCTTAAAAGCACGAACCCATCCGCGATAGCCATCCAGGAAAGAACCATCCTGCGCGAAACGAACGGGGTTTCGAATGTGAAAATAAAAGTTTACACGTACCAAAGATGATGTTAAAAGGAAAAAACAGGAAAGCGCAATTCATGGAGATAGACGCCATTCTCGCAGTGGTAGTGCTCGTAGCAGGCTTGCTGCTCATAAAAAACTTGTACATCCACCCCTTGGAAAATCCTCAGGTAGACAAATACGCGTACGACATGGTGAACATACTGAACACGCGGACAATGGGAAGCCTCGACCAAAGTTTTCTTGCCCAATTGGAAATCCAAGGAATAAGCTTCAACGAAAACGAACCAATATCAAGGCAACTCGCAATACTAGTAATAGAAGGACATGAAGAACTGGCAAGGGAACTAGCAGAAGAAGCAATGGACGGCCTAATACCAAGTGACTTCGGATACAAACTATCATTTATAAACGGAACACAAGAAGAAGAACTGTCCAGCCAAGGCTTAGATGGCGAAAGGAAAATCGTCTCATCATCCAGGGTGCTGTTAACAGGCCTGCAACGAGAACGCCCAGTCGCAGGATACACAGGCTCTATAAGAATAGCAGACGCCACGGAGGAAAGATCATCCTATTATTACTTCGGCGGATTCATAGGACAGGGGAATATAACTGTAAACTTAGACTTGCCCTCAAACCTAGGCCCAGAAGATTTTACAGAAGTATACCTTGAAGGAGGATTCCAAAAAAACTTTGACTTCTACCTAAACAGATATCAATGTGCATACGAAGAATATGACGAACACACGCATTCAGATGACGAACCTATACTAATAAAACAAATAGCTTTTGACGAAGACTGCGTGGAACACGCGCAACCAGGAACTAACGAGATCGAAATAAAATTCACTGAAGGAGAACTAAAAGACCACTACATCAGCGGGGGCTTCGCAAGAATATCATACATCACAGAAACCTCCTACCCCCAACCAAGCACGATAAGAAAACACTTGCCAGGAATAAAAGGAGCGTTCAACCTCTACGACTCGTTCTACGTACCAGGAAAACTAGAAGATGTAGAAGTAAAACTCAACTACAGGATGGACTACGGCGATGTAAACACATCTATATTCTTCTCAATAGCAAACGAAACAATACACC
>PWLK01000035.1 GCA_003560545.1 Candidatus Woesearchaeota archaeon
TATTATTAAAGGTAGAGAGAAAAGAATTAAGAATAAGATGAAAGGCCAAAAAGAATTGGAAGAAGAAAACGAATTCCTTAAAGACCTGCTGGAATCTCTTGAAGACATAGAAAAAGGCAGGCTGACAGAGCACAAAATAAAGTAATATTCTATCAGGTTTTTTCCAGTTTTACTGGGTTTGAGAATGCTTTCCTGAAAAAAGATTCGCCGCCCCGATGATACCTTCTAAACCTGGTCAGGTTTTTAGGAATCTTTCTTAGTGTTGCAATAGAGCAGGACTTCGTCGGGTAAAGGTCTCCTTTGTTTGCCCAGTCCGTCTTGTACTCCCAGACAGAGCCTAGTTTTACGAATACAGCATTCCTTTCTGCGGGTTTATTCCATAACTGGTCGTACGTCGGGTCTATTACTATTGATCCGTTAATGTTTTCTTTTTCAAAAACAAATGGAAGTAAAACATATCCGTGGTCGTTTACATCTGAATAAGCATACGTCGCGTTCGGATAGCCTAGTTCTATGAGGGATAGCATTACATTCCTTGAGGACAAACCACAACAAAAATGTGGGAAGGATCCTTTCAAGTTGTGCTTTCTTCCAAGGATGTAGTGGAAATGTGAAACCTGGTAGCCTGTAGCCATATGGCTTGCCAGCTCATCCAGGGATTCCAGGGACATAGAGCAGGGCTTCTTTATTTCAGGGTATTTGTTTGCTGTGCTGAGAACGTCTTCTTTCAAGTACCATCCGTGCTTGGAGAAATGTGGCACCAGTTTTTTGTATGTTCTATCCGGGCCGAGGTGTTCTGTGTCTATATTAGATAGGTCTATTCCGCCGTTGTTATACACCATTTCTTTTTCCAGTGCAAGAGAGTCTAGTTTATACCCGTCTTTTAATTCTGGATTTCCAATGTTGCTTAGTTCAGCAAGGTATCCAATCATGTACGGGGACAAGAACAACTTACTTTTAAAGCTTTTGCTTTGTTACTACTTGTTGATAAATAAATAATATTTATTTTCAGAAATCTTTAAATAATTAAAGTGTTTTTTTATCATAAAAGGTGATAAAAAGTGATTGAAGCTAGGTTTAAGCTGGACGAACGCACAGCCAGAGTGCTTGACGTGGTTAAGGGCAAGCATGGCTTGAAGAACAGGAATGAAGCCTTACGAATGCTTGCAGAGCAGCACGCAGAAGAATACCTCGACTTTGAGCCTGACGAAAAAGTACTGAAAGAACTAGACGAAATCTATGAAGCCCACGTGAAAAAGCACGGCACTAGGAAGATGACTGAGAAAGAGCTTGATAAACTGCTAGGCTTATAAAAAATGTTCAGCTACGACATAACCGACGACTTAAGGAAAAAACTTAAAGTACTTGGAAAGAAAGACAAGATTCTTGCAAGGACGTTCAAGCGAAAGCTAATCGAAGTTATTAGCAGGGACGAAAAAAGCATAAACTCCTACAAAAACCTGAGAAGCCCCTTGCACGAATACAAAAGAATTCACCTCACAGACAATTACATCCTTATCTTCTCAGTAAACACAAGAAAAAAACACGTAGTATTCATAGACATCATACACAGGGATAAAGCGTATAATGCGAGATAAGCTTATTCTAATTGGAGAAATCCTGCAAAACCAGAAAAGTATATAATCCTAAAAGAAAAAGAATAATGAAATGACCAAAATATTCCTGAAAATCCTCGTAGCCATAACATTCATAGGAACCGTAGTCGTTAATTACCTTGCAAACGCACTCCCACTGAACAACATAACCGCAGGAGAAGTATCAGACTTATACCCTAACTTATTCGCTCCTGCAGGGATAACATTCTCAATATGGGGGCTGATATACTTATTACTAGGATTATTCGTCTTATACTACATAGGCGTTTTCAAGAAAAAAACCACGAATACAAAACTATTGGACAACGTAAGCAAATACTTCGTGATAACCGGCTTAGCAAATATTTCCTGGATATTCTCATGGCACTATCAAATAATTTTCTTATCACTAATACTTATCTTAGTAATTCTCTTCTGTCTAATTAAAATTGCAAGCATGATCGCCAAGGCAAATCTTAAAGGCAAAGAATACTTCTTCGTAGAGTTGCCTTTCAGCGTATACTTTGGATGGATAACTGTTGCAACAATAGCCAACGTCACAGTTTTGCTCGTAAGCCTTAACTGGCAGGGCTTCGGATTACCCGAGGTTTTCTGGGCTGTTTCAATCATAATAATAGGTGCAATGACGGGCCTTTGGAGGATGCTCAAGGATAAAAGCGTGGCTTACGGACTAGTATTCGTATGGGCTTACACAGGCATAATCATAAAACACGTATCCCCCGCAGAATTCGCAGGACAATACCCCTTAGTAATCATCACCGCAGGCGTATGCGCCTTCATATTCTTTGCTACAGCAATATATTTATTGACAAGTAAAAAATAATGTTTACTCTCCCAGAATTTCTTTTACAATTTTTATCTCGTCATCATTAACGTGGTGCCCCATGCCTGGGTAGATCTTTAAGGTTACGTCGGCGCCTAGTTTTTTTAGTGTTTCTTCTGTTTCTTTTAGCCTTGTTAGTGGTATGAATGGGTCTTGGTCGCTGCAGCCCATAAAGATTTTTTTGTCCTTCAAGTTTTTCTTGTGTTTTTTTAGTTCTTCGCTTTCTCCTATTAATCCGCCGCTTAATGCTATTGCTCCTTTTGCTAGTTCTGGGTTTCTTGTGAGGAATTCCAGGGATAGGCATGCGCCTTGGGAGAATCCTAATAAGTAGGTTGTTTTGTCTTTGAATGTTTCTAGTATTGATTTGATTCTTTCTAGGTTGTATGATAAGTAGGGTTCGTTTTGCGTTGTGTTTAGCATGAACCTGTTCGGGTACCACGCGTTTCCTTCGGCTTGTAATGCGATGAATGATACTCGTTCTGTTTTAAAGTGCCTTGCTAGGCTTAAGATGTCTGCTGCGGTTCCTCCCCTGCCGTGGAGCATTAACACTATTTTCTTTGCGTTACTAGGTTCTTCTCCTATCATTAAGAGTTCTTCTTTTCCTAATCTGATTTTTTTGATTTCCATTTTGTGTTTTTGGTATTGGAGGTTGTTTAAAAGAATTTTGTGAAAAACATTTATTTTCCATATTGTCATTAATTATTTTGCGTCTATTCTCGGAATA
>PWLK01000018.1 GCA_003560545.1 Candidatus Woesearchaeota archaeon
ACGGAATCCCCTCCTTTGCTAATCGCATCAGCGAGAACGTAAAGCATTTCAGCGGCGAACTCACACTTAAGCTTGTCCGTAGAAGTAAAAAGCATTGAATCACTAACATCCAAAAGAAAGAAAACAGTGAAGTTCTTGAATTCCTCAAACTCCCTTATGAGCGTATCATTAGCTCTAAGGCTGGCCTTCCAGTCAATCATGCTCGCATCGTCCCCGTACTGGTACACGCGGAATCCTGCAAACTCTATACCGCGACCCTTGAAAACAGTAGACCATTCACCTTCCATTGTCTTTGAAAGAACGTCACGCCTAGAATAAACATCCAGTTTTCTTAATTCAGGAGCAAGATTAAGCTTTATTTCTTTTATAGCCATAAACAAAACCTTTAAATTTTATATTATTTTTACTTTAGCAAGGAGTTCTTCTATCACTGCTTCAGGAGTTACCCCTTCTGCCTGGCCTTCGAAGTTTATAAGTATCCTATGCCTTAGAACGTTCATGGCTACGCCCTTGACATCTTCAGGGGTTACCTCTATCTTGTTAGTAAGAAACGCCCTAGCCTTAGAAGTAATGAATAAAGCAATACTCGCCCTCGGGCTTGCCCCGTAGCTTATGTACTTTCCTTTTTCTAAGCCGTACTTCCCAGGATTCCTTGTTGCGTCCACAAGGCGGATTATGTACTTTTCCATTTTCTTATCAGTTATTATTTTCTGGGTTAAAGCCTGGGCATGAGTGATCTGATCAGGGTTTAGCAAGGGGTCAAGCTCGTAATCCTCAAAACTCTTAAGAGTTATGTTCTTTGTTAGAATTTGTATCTCTTCCTCCGCCGTAGGGTAACTCATTACAATCTTGTAAAGGAACCTGTCCAGTTGTGCTTCAGGAAGCTTATACGTTCCGAGCTGTTCCAACGGGTTCTGCGTAGCCATAACAAAGAAAGGAAACGGGAGACGGAAAGATTCCTTTCCAATAGTTACCTGGCGCTCCTGCATAGCCTCCAGCAAAGCAGACTGTACCTTCGGAGGACTCCTGTTTATCTCATCCCCTAGTACGAAGTTAGCGAAAACAGGGCCTTTAACCGTGTAAAACCCTTTGCCTTCCTCGTAAGTAGTTATTCCAAGGATATCCGTAGGCAGAAGGTCCGGGGTGAACTGTATCCTTGAAAAAGAACAACCCGTGATTTTTGCCAGAGTCCTGATAAGAAGGGTTTTTCCAACACCAGGTATACCTTCAAGGAGGACGTGCCCGTTGCTCAAAAGAGATTCTATGAGAGCTCCAACCATGTCTTCCTGGCCGATGAATATCTTAGAAATCTCATTCTTAATAGCGTCAAACCTTTTCTGGTAGTCGTTTACCTCTTTCTTCAACTCCTCCCTGTTAACTTGTTCGCTTACCGCTTCCATTCAAATATACCTCTTAACAAGATACTTTAATAATTTATTGCTCCATTAAACAATAGTAACAGGCAATCCAGAGTGCTTTAATGAGGGAAAAAGCGTTTACCAGTAGAAAAGTTTAAATACCTGATTTAAAAGATTAAAGAAGGAGAGGTGAGGCCAGCATTAAAACAGACGAGCCTAAACAGGAGACCAGCAAAGCATCCAAAACCCTTCTCGGGGATGCAACAAGGAAAAAAATAAACTACTTCCTAAACAAAAACCAAGTCTCAGACACGGATTTGTACAACACAGTAAAAGACTTCTTCAAAGAATACATAGAATCCGACTACGAATTTACAACAGGAGAACTCGTAAGCGAACTTGAAAAAACATTCGTAGAACTGGAAACAAGGAAGAAACTAGCACCATTCCTGGAAAAAATAAAAGTAATAGAATACAAAGACAACCCATACACAGAAGAACAAGTAAGAGAACTCTTCAAAGAATTCGACGAAATAGTAACCAGCCTGGTAAGAAATTATGGGAAGAAAAAAAGAAAAGGATTCTTCGCACGGCTATTCGGAAAAAAAGAAGAAACACCTCCTGTCAAAGAAGAACATTTACCGGAAAAACAAACAGAAACAAAAGAAACAACACCCGTAGAAGAACAACCTGAAACCCAAGAAGAAAAAACTGGCGAAACAGAAGAAAAACCAATAGAAGAAACCCCTCCTGAAAAAACAGAAGAAGAACAAAAAGAAGAGAAAGCTGAAAATGAAAGCCTTGACGAAGATCTGGACATCCTAACAAAAGCAACGAAAGAAATAGAAGAACCTGACAAGCTAAAAGAAAACGAAACAGACCCGGACGCATGGGTTTCAGAAGCAGAACAAAAAAAATCTGAAGATAAAGAAGACCTCACAAAAGAAGCAGAAGAAGACAAACCTTTGGAAACAGAAGATCTAACCAAGGAAGCCGCTGAAGAAAAAAAAGAAGAACCGAAGAAAAAAAAGAAGCAAAAGAAGAGGAAAACAAAAAAGAAGAAAAAAGACATAGCTGAAATGATCTCCGAAGCAAAAGAAGAGGAAGACCACGACAAATTAGTAGACTTATACCACGACATACTAGAAATATACGAGAAAGAAAGCGGGGAAGAACAAAGCAAGCATTACGAAGACATAAACTACTTATACAAAAAAATCACGGAAGAAAAATAAAACTTATTCTCTGGACATCTTATTCCTAATACCTGCAACGAGGTAAAAGAAAATAGTTATAGCCGTAAGAACAGCAGCACTAACAAGCAAACCAAAAGCGTTCTCATCAGCAAAACTAATAGTGCTCCTCAACACACCAGGCCTCTCAAAACGCAATGCTTCATCCTCTTCAACCATGTACCTGCAACCATTAATCACAGACTGCAATATCCTCCTCGCCTCTTCAAAGTTCTGCCCCTCAAACTCCCTGTCAGCCTGATCAAGCAAAGCGTTAAGCTCAGCGCACTGCACGTTATCAGACAACAAGTCCCGCGCATAAGTAACAAGAACCCTTACATCGTCCTCCCCGCCAATACCCGCTTGCTCCAAGCCAGATATAAGCACGGAGGCAGTGTCATTAAAAGCAGGATCTGAAACAAAAGCGTGAACGTTAAGCTCGTGAGGACCAGGAGACCTGTAATCCGAAACAGTAAGCATAGCAGTGATATTCTGCCCTGGCTGCATAACTTCGAAGAAATCCCTGTCAAACCTAAAAGTAGCGTTATCATCATCAGACATCGAAGCATTCAACGAAATACCCCTAATATCCTCATCCCACGTATTCGTCAACAACACAGGCACAGAGATAGTCCTGTTCGCATACATAACAGCAGAGCTAGGAATCACAATCTTAATAGGCGCAGGCACATCGACCTCCTGCTCGAAAGGCACAACCACGACATCCGTCCTAGTCGTAGCACCACCACCCGGACTAGGAGCAGGGCTTGGCTCCGGATCATCAAAACCAGTTATGTTAAAAGTAACCAGCTCGCTTTGCACGCTTAAACCATCAGGAGTTGTAGCGTTAAACCTTACACGGCACTGCCCTATACCAGTAGGTGTGATGAGGAGGTCATCACCTTCAACTGAAAACTCAGCGGGACAAGGAGGAAAATCTATAGGGATTGCTGTATACGTAAGGCTTGTCGGCGTAGGAGGCTCATCATCAAGCCACCTCCTGGGATTACCTGCGAGGTCCGTGCTCCCGCCTGGCAAATAATTCTGATTGGTATCGTCATAAACATAGTAAAACCTTTGGTAGCCATTGCGATAACTGAAATAATTGGAAATCGCCCTAGTACGGTTAATAGAATGGCCTTCAAGGGTGCCGTTGTGGTAAACAGGAGGAAGAGGTATTCTTTGAATGCTAAGATTCCACGTCCAGTTAGAAGACGATCCCAGGGAATCGGTTATTTCAAGGAAAACTGATTTGTTGCCTACTGAGAATAAATCGAATTCGCGTTCAAACTCCGAGTCAGAACCAGGGTTTGCGTTTTCTACTGTTAGTTCTTCTTCTCCGTCAACAAACCATGTATATGTTAAGTTATTGTCAACACCGAGCTCTGAAGCCGTATCAACCTGGGCTAACGCGTCAAACACAAGGGTTGTGTTGACATCGAATTCCAGGAATATGTTATTATCAGGGTATTCAGAGGCGTTGGCAAAGCTTTGTATGACTTCTCCTGTTGTTGTATTGTAATAAGGCATTACTTCTTCTATGACAGGGGGTACGGAGGCATTGTAAACCATGAATGAAATGTTTTGCTCGTCATAAGCACCATCCATGTCTTCTACTCTTAAGGTTATGTTTTGCTCGCCATTCCCCGTCGGGGTAAATCTTAGGACAGCGGAGTTTTCAGATACTTTGTTAAAATTTATATTTGTTAAGTCATTGGAGGCATTAGAATAGCTGAATGTAAGGCTTTCATTTGCGAATTCGAGTGGTAAGAGCAAGTCGTAGTCAGTTGCATAAATAGTTTTTTCGTATTCAACACCAACAACTGCAGGGCCAAGGGATACGTTGTCTGACTCGTTATTCCTCGTCATGTCAAAGAATGGCAGGTCGTTCTCATTCCATACGGTGAAGTTAAGGATGCCTGTGGAGAATCCTTCAATGGATGTTCCTGCTTCGTCTTCCAATATTATCCTTATACTGTGATGTCCTACCTGGTCGTTGGCAAGCCTTGGATCTTCTTGTGTTAGGTTAATATTGAATAATTCGTAGTTAACACCACCTGAATAATTGTTAAGAAGGGTTTGTGCTTCGTACAGAGAATCACTAAAATTAGTAAGGCTTTGTATTGTTATGTTAATGGATTGGTTGTCGAGTTCTAACCCGGAGAAGTTCATGGTTATGTTGTCGTTCTGCCAGAACTCGAGGTTGTTCTCGTATATGGTGAGCTCGGGGGCTGTGTTTTCCTGTATTTTTATGTTCATAATCCTTGTATCGTTCAACGGAGGGCTTCCGTTATCTATTACTGTTACGAGTACCGACCAGTTCCCCACGTATGAAGAGTTGTCAGGATTAAAAGATATCAGGCCTGTGGTTTCGTTTATAGGGAACAAGGTGTTGTTGGTGTAGTACGATAGGACTCCTGTGTTTTCAGCGTCATATGTGAGCTGATCCGGGTCTGTTGCGTTTACCTGGTAATTGAAGTCAAGGTGTAGTGCGGCTGACTGGTCGGATATGTTTCCGTGCTCGCTTATTTCGTGAATTACAGGGGGGTCGTTTACGTTGGTTATGTTAAGCATTACGAGCTGGCTTATCGTATCTTTTTCTTCACCGTCATCCCTGTCTGTTACGGTTATGTTCACCCACCTGCATGCTACGTGGTCGTTTGTAATGTTAGAATTGTTTTTTGGCTGCAGTATTGCAGTCCCGTTTTCAGCGGTATCATCAAGGGTTATCATCTCCCAGGGGAATTCTCCTAGTTCGAGCTTGGAATAGGGGCATTCGTGTTGGTTGACAGGGTTGCTTACGTGGAATTCAAGGGTGTCATTTTCATCTTGATCAATGGCCTCTATTGTTACGCCAGGGGTGAAAGGGTCTCCTTGCACCCAGTTCATGTTTTCTATGTCTGTAAAGTTTGTTATGAATTCAGGTGGGTTGTTCACTAAGAGTATTTCAAGTTCGAATGTTTCCTGTGTTGCAGGCCTTGTTTCGTTAAAACCGTAACTGTCTGTTACGTTCAGGGTTATGTTGTGTGTTCCTGCGTGCTCGTTTGTCGGCGCGCTGCCTGGCAAGTCAAATGAAAGGTTTGCCGTTGTATCGTTTATCGGCGTTATTATTAAAGGCAAATCTGACTCTACTGCGAAGCTTAAAGGATAGTCAAGTTCTTCATCCACGCCTTCTATGACCGCCCACCACTGCTCGTTTGCATTTATAGTCTGGTCGCCGGGTATGGATACGAATTCTGCCTGGTCGTTAACAGGTATTAGTGTGAAGTGTATTGTGGCTCCGAATGAGTCTTCTCCTACGGATTCTCGTATGAGGACTGATATGTTTGTTATTTCTTCTGGTGCTGGTTCTTCTGTTCCTGCGACGTGCCTGTGTCTTGGCGTGCATGTTATTTCTCCTGTGGAGGGGCTTACTATCTGGCATAGGTCGTCTCCTCCTTCCACGTTGAAAGTTGTTCCTGTGTCTCCTGGGTTGGCGGAAGTTATGTAGAACGTGCTTGTTATGTCTTCTGTCAGGTTGTGGTATTCTGGTACTATCGTGTCGTTTTCAAATGCCAGCCACGGGGCGATGTGTGCTATTGAGGAGTTCATGGTTAGTGTGTCGGTGGCGTTGTGTATGCTTACTTCGCATATCCACCTGTTGCCTCTTGATGTGGATGAGCTTGATATTACGGTGTCATCGTCGAATTCTTCTTCGTGTGCCAGGTCTGTCCCGCTGTCTGCTTTATACCATTTTATGCTGTGGCTTGTTTCTCCTTCTGCATTCCAACTGCATTCCAGGTTTTGGGTGGTGAGGTATGGTTTTTCGTTGTTGTTTATAGCGGGGTTTTCCGTGAAGCTTAGTGCTGCAGCTGTTGTTGCTGCTAGGATTACGAGTATTATTGTTGTTAGCAGTATCGCTGTTTTTTTCATGTTTTATCTTCCTTTGGAGTTCTTGCTTATTTTTTTTATTATGAGTTCTTTCAGGGTTGTGTCTTCCTGGATTGCTTCTACTTTGAGCTTTTTGTGGAGGTCGTCCGGTATTTGTATGTTTATGTTGGCCATTTTATTCTTGTAGGAGGTCGATTATTTTTTGTTTTAGTGTTTTGTCTTCTTTTATTGCGAGAAGCTTTATTTTCTTGTGTATTTCATCCGGGATTTCGATATTTATGTTTTTTGGCAAGACAAAAACACCTTTTAATAAGTTAGTTAAGTTAGCTAAGTTAACTTATTTAGTTAAGTTAAACTTCTTTGATTAATATAATTATTTAAATAATTTACTTACCAGTATTTAAATATTTCTATCAGAAATAATCCGTCCCAAATATCACATTTTATTGCTGCGAAAACACCACTGCGTCCTGCCTGGCACAGGTTCATCGTCAAGCAAGCTGCATGAATCACTTGCTCTCCTGGCTTGTTTCAAGGCAGCAACAATGATTCGGGACAAAGCCTATCAGAAAAAAAAACTTTTACGCCCAGGAAAGAACGTACTTAATATTATGGTAAAGCCTGGCAATATCATCATACACCAAAGACTTCTTCTCCTCAGGCAACTCCTCGTAAAACTTAAGCAAAGAAATATACTTCTCCTCAGCAGCAGAAACCTCGCGGAACTCCAAAGCAACCATAGCGTTATACAACAACGCGACACACTTATCCAAAGCACTACCAGACACAGGGCTTTCCTTAGCCACAAACCCATAATCATCCTTCGAATAACTACTAGTATTAAGAACCAATTGCCGGAGCTCCTCAATGAGAAGGGAAACATGAAGCCTTGAAACAAAAAACTTCCTTTGCTCCAAATACGATAGCTTCCTGAAAAGAAGCTTGAAAACATTCCTCAAAGGATCGTGAAGGATTTTCTTCTGAGAAACCCTTTCAAGATCTTCAGCGACAAATTCTAACTGCAAGCCCAAAGCATGCTTAACATAAAGCCTCTGCGCACTAACAATACCCCTAACAACTTTCCCGGAACTCTTAAACTCCTTGGAATCATCCAAAGACAAAGCATGCTCGGCCTCAGAAACAAGCTTTAACAACTCCTCTTTCTGCGCGTCTGACAACAAAACCTCTTTACGCGCCTTCCTGGTCAACCACCAGCTAAGACGAGCGTAAGCACCCTTAATCTCTTTCTTAAACAAAACGTAAAGGAATAACAAAACAGACAAGCCAATCAACACACCAATTATCACACCCACAATTTCACGCTCATCCTCATCAACCAAGACGGGGCGCTCGCGCTCGGGCAGCTCAGGCTCAACCTCCTCCTCTTCTTCCTCTTCAACCACTTCCTCTTCTTCAGGCTCAGGATCAGGTATGTACTCGCAGTCCTGCCAGAACAACCTTTCAAGGTTATTAGGATCACAACCAGCCAGGTCAACGCAACGCCTGGACTGCGTCCCATTAGGATAACACCTACCCCAACGCTCACACTGCCACTCAGGCGTACAACGATCCGGTGGAGGCGCAGGAGCCCTGCCAACATCATCATCATCTTCCTCAGGAGGGCAAACAGCGTTCAAAGTAACCATGTTGGAATCAACAGTGTAATTCTGCGGAGGCCTCTCAGTTACATCCGTAGCAGTAAAATAAATGTGCTCCTCCCCACAAAAATCATCTGTCACAAAAAAAGACACGGAAGAACCTTCAAGTATAACCTCGAACTCAGACGCGCCAACCACGTCGTAAACCAAAGGATCCCCGTCCGGGTCACTAAAATAATCATCGAGGCTGAAAGCACTAATCTCAATATTAACCGGGATGTCCTGGCTTGGAATATTAGCAATAAGCCTTGGAGGATCATTAATCTGCATTATCTCAAAATCAAACACTTTCTCCGAGACAAAAGGGCACTGGAATATGTCTTCAGCGTAAAGAGTTACAGAATAATTACCAACACCTGTCTGGTTAGCCCAAATCGTAACCAAGCCCGCAGTAGAAACCGAAAAATTAAGCCCGGAAACGTTGACATGCTCTGAAAACAAGAGAACGTCGTGATCATCAGGATGAATTCCCTCAGCCAAACAAGTATGAGTATAATCAAGAACCTCGGTGGACTGGTTAATCGCAACAGGGCAATCACCCAGATTTATCTCAGAAGGCCAATTAATACAAAGCGAAGCAGAACCCGCACCACTCGTAGCCCTCCCATGAAGAGCAGCCTCAGAGACAACATCTTCGGTTGACACAACAACGAGGTAAGCCTGCGCCAAAGACAGGATGAACACCGCGAGGACTGCAAGAGTCTCATATCTAACCATGGTTATAAACTCTTCAAAGAGAATATATAAATATTGCTATAAGACTAGTCCATGTCAGGAATGTTAACGGTAACCCTTGGACCAGATAAAACGTCTTCGCTTACAACAGGGAGAGGAGAACCCGAAAGGAACCTTTCAACAACCCAGCCAGGAGGCTCTTCCAACAAATAAATATGAACCTCTGCCTCATAAAAACCATGTGAAACACCCCTGTCAGGAGAAGCGTACAAAACCATGGAAACATTCTCCCCGGCAGAAACAGGGAACGTGTTCTCCCTGCCAAGATAAAGCCAATCCCCTAACGAACCCTCAGCAGTAACATGAACGAAACCATCACTCTGAGGCGTAAGAGAAATACCCCTCTCCGAATAACCAGTATTCCTAATAGTACCGAAATGAATCTTATCCCTATCAAGATTAAACCCCACGTAATCCCCGATGTTAAGAGTTGCATTAATACCAGAATAATCCTTTATAGAACCCGTAACCACAGAGGAAGCGTAAACAGAGAAAACAAAAACAACAAGCATTAAAACAGCGGCAACAAGCAAAAAAAACAAGAAAACCTTCTCCTGCTTAGAACTCCTTTTCCTTGGCATAAAAAGAAAATAAAAAGAAGAAGTATATAAAAATTACTAAAAAAAAATTATTCGATATCCAAACCCGTAGCCTGGAAAGTAAGCGTTACACTACTCTCACCGGGCTCAGCAGACCTTGGCAAGCCAATCTGAACGTGCATAGCAAAACTATTATTCCCACCCACACCACCGGTATGAGTGAGGTTAGCACAAGCAGGCACGTAATCAGTCGAATTCAAAAGCAGCGTATAATCATTTACGAGGCCATCGTAGCACCCACCGAAATGCTCTGTTCCTTCACCTCGGCTTAATGTCATGTACTCAATCGTAGAGCTAAGATCCGCTGAAGGCAGGAAGTCACTGGTTTCGTTCTGAGCCTGTCCCACCGTGCTTGGAAGCAATTCTACTTCGGCATCAACATTCCCGTCATTCCTGACAAGAATCGGATTAGGCCAACCCTCTCCTGTACAGTTACTTGTCTGCTCTCCACCCTCAGAATTGATAAGTATAAGGGATTCAGTGCTAGGCGTACAAGTACCGAAATCAATTTCAGGGTTATCAATAGTTGTAATTGAAACAGCGCTAAGAATCTCAATCATAACATCTCCTTGTGCTTCAGAGGCAAAACCTGTCACGGTAATACTGCCAATCCTGTTCATGCTTATAACCGTGCCTGTAACAGAAACTATCATTGCCCCTACAAGTAATACTGCGAGAAACTTATTCGATTCAAGCATTCAAATCATCCTCCACGTCTTCAACGTTTAAGTAAACACCTGCGGAACTCTCCCCTACAGGTTTTTCAGAACCTACGGCGATGCTCACCTGCCCTGTACCTGGGCTTGGCTCAGGCCATGCAAGCTCAACTTCCTGCAAGCTTGTGAGAACAACAAAAGTTCCCAGCAAGGACACAAGAACAACAGCAAGGGCCAACAAGCCAATGGTTTTCTTTGAAACATCGCTTACCATTTTCTATTAGTAACACAAGTTGATACTCTTTAAATGTTTTTATTTCTTTTTCTTGAACAAGAAAATTATGTTTACTATCAAAAGTATTAGCACGAGCACTGATAACGCCATTACGACGTGCAAAGCTGTAATCCCAGTGCCTTCATCTTCATCGCCTCTCAAAGCCCTTGTTTCTTCCTCTGTCAGAATCGTAAAAGTTACAGGGAACACCTTGGAGTGCTCTCCAAAGAAAACAGTTATGTCCGCGTCGTACTCCCCGGGCTCAAGACCGCTCGTATCAACATAGTGATTGATGGTTGCCGTGCCAAAACTTGGAAGCCTTTCACCAGGAGTCCTGGTAGTAGTTCCGTTAAGGCTTATCTCCGCGTAAACATTACTGAAAGCCTCACCCCACATGTTTTCCACGCGCATGCTAAACTGATTAACCGTGTTATACAATAATTCCTCGGGGCGATATGAAAGGAGTTCAACGTCTTCCTCCCCGATTCGAACCGTCGCGGAGCTGTTAACCGATGTGCCCGCGTAATCAACCGTGAGGACTGCAGGGTACCTTCCAGGGCTCAAATCACTTGTTTCAAGGGAGTAAGTCCTCCTGCTCCTCTCACCTGGCTCTAAATGAATCCTGCTGTAATCATTCGAAATAATAACGTTGTCATCCACATCGAAAACATCTATCCTGGCAGTAAAGCTTGTTGGCTCATCACCCCTGCTAATAATCTCCCAGTTAAAAGAAGTATCCCTGCCTTCATTAACAGCTCTCACAGAGAAATCACTTATCTCAAGGTACTCGCCAGGGTAAGGAAAGTGAACCCTTACACGAGACACAACGCTCGTCCTGACAACGATTAAACCCTCATCCTCATCAGGGCTGCTCTCAGTCGCAATAACCCTTAAATCATTCGGGCCTACGAACTCATCATCCAAGCCAGGCGGAAGATCAAGGTAAAGCGTAAAGCTGCCTCTTGAACCAGGCGTTAAAGGAATATTGCTTGCGGACAACTCAGCGTACTCAGCAAGATCCCCTTCGAGTTCAATCCTGCCAATAATATCCCTGCCCGCGTTATTCCTAACAATGTAAGGAACCTCTACTTCCATACCCGCGGAATCATACTCAACACTAGCAGAAGCCGGGGAAATACCAATTGCCTCCGCATCCCCTGACACGAAAACCAGGGCTAACAACAAGAACGCGGATGCAAAAAACAATTTCTTTAAATGCAACATGGTAAAACACTCTTACTTTCTCAGTTAAAAATATTATGGAAAAAATAAAAAGAAAAAAATAGTAAACCAATGCTTAAACGTTCGCAGCTGTAAAAGTTATCGTGGCTGAACTCGGAACCGGGTCAGCTGCTCTCGGAATCACAATTTCAAAGTGGATTCCAACGCTATTGTTTTCATTCTGATAGCCCAGATTATCGCATACGTCATAAGATGAACTATTATTTATAAGTGAATAACTATCTACTAATCCAGCAGCACAACCACCCGAATAATCCGTATCTAAGTCACTTCCATCATTTATTGCCTTGTATCTTAACTCCGATGTCCCAGCACTGGAAGGAAGGAAACTACCTCCAGCCTCGCCTGCTTGCCCCCAATCGTTTGACTCAAGCGTTACAACAGCTGGTACGTTACCATCATTTCTAACCCAAATAGGAGTTAACCCTTCACCTGGGCAATCAGCTTCTCCTACATCACCCTGATTCTCGCTGTTAACCGTGAGATCGCTATCCGTGTCAGGAGTACAACTGCCAAAATCTATCTCGTTATTATCAGCCGTTGTAATAGAAAGCTCGTCAGCGACTTCCAACTGTACATCTCCTGCTGCGGTAGTCCAGCCTGTTGCTGATAGTGCGCCGAGCCTGTCCAGGCTTAAAATAGTGCCGCCGAGCGAGACAACCATTGTTGCCA
>PWLK01000091.1 GCA_003560545.1 Candidatus Woesearchaeota archaeon
AAAGCTGTGAGAGCCCTCGAAAACCTGTACATGGACATAAAAGGAATGAAAGGAATCTTTGCGGGGCTGCCATGGTTCTACCAGTACTGGAGCAGGGACGAACTAATATCCCTCATAGGATTTATAGAAACAAGTAAGTATGATGAAGCGAAAAAAATCCTTTTAAGATACTATAAGATACTGGACCGAGACGGGATACTTCCTAACAGGTACCCCTCATCAGGCCTTGGAAGTGCGGATGCAACAGGTTGGCTGTACAAGAGAACCCAGGACTTACTGGAAAGGCTTGAAAAAGACAAAAAAATGAGCATGATAACAATGCAAGAACTCCTGTTAATGCATGAAAAAGCAAATATTACGATAACGAAATCAAAAGAAAGAATGATTAATGAATTAATACCTAATGATGCATTGGAAACATGGATGGACACGCATGAAGGAAACCACGAAGATGTAAGAGAAGGATACAGAGTGGAGATACAAGCATTATACCTGGCAACATACAAATTCCTGAATTATATCAACAAACTGGTTGACAGGGAAAACAATGAAACGAAGAAAGAAGAAAAGAACTTCAGGGAAAATGTTAAGAAAAAACTTTTCCGCAAACACTTATTAGACGGACTTGACAAAGACATGAAACCAGATTATACGCTCAGGCCGAATGTCTTCCTTGCATACTACGCTTACCCTGAACTGCTATCTGAAGAGGAGTGGAAAAAAACATTTGACAAAACACTCAGGGAATGCTGGCTAACATGGGGTGGTTTGAGCAGCATAAGCAAGAAGAACGAATTATTCAGGGCAAGGCATACAGGGATGACCAATGAAAGCTACCACCGAGGGGATTCATGGTACTTCATTAATAACATTGCAGCAACTTGCATGCACCGCTTGGACAAGGAAAAATATTCTTCTAAGATAAAAAAAATAGTACGGGCGAGCACAAAAGAAATGAATAACACTGGCTTCTCAGGGCAATGCGCTGAGATAAGTTCAGCTGAAGAGCAAACAAGCGAGGGCTGCCTGGCACAAGCATGGAGTGCGGCCACACTAATAGAACTGCTAGAAGAAGTGAAAAGCTGATCAAGGCTTCCTAAGAAGCTCTGCTAAACCAAAAGGATCAGTCTCAATAATGCTTTGCCCTGAGTACAATTCCATTGAACCAATATCCCCTGTCTTCTTAGACAAAGAACCCCTATCCACAATCCTAAGGATTAAAGGAAAATCCTTCCAGGAACCATCATCTTCCAAGGGAGGTATGTAAGCACCGAAGTTAAAAGACATAACCCCGCTCTTAACCAACCGCGACAAAACATGGTTGAATGCAGGAGCAACAGACACCAAAGAATTACTGCCTCTTGCTATGATGAAAACTTCTTTCTCCTTAACAGGCGTTAAACTAACAAAAACCTTTGCGCCTTTCACATCAAAGCCTAACCCAAGAGCTTCATGAACCCTGAACAAGTCCTTAAAATAATCAGAAGAAAAATTTTCGTTGTAAGAAACAGATATATTCCTAAAAAACCTGGCTTTAGGAAAATGACTTTCATCCCTTAACAAGACCTGCATGTGACCATGCACGATACTGGAAGCGGCTTTCCACAAAGAATTCCACATTAGGAAAGGAAAAATGAAACCTTTATTATGCTTTGAGGCCTCAACAAACCATTTTGAGGCAACAGAAAAATAATCTTTAATAAGTTCCTCTGAAAACTCTAAAGGGTTGTGCTTCTTGAAAATTATCAGCGAATGCAAAGCATCGTACTTCGCAAGGTTAGCAGAAGTAATACAATGTTTTCCTTTAATCCTCCCAAAAGTATCTTCAGAAGTCATGCTAAGAGGATCACATAAATGACTCCCCATGGATTCTTCCAAGACTTTCTGAAAATCAAAATTTTCCTCCTTAATAACAGGCCTTGAAGCCCTCAATTTGTTAAAAGAAGCTCCTTCAAACGTGAACTTATTAACAACACTCACCAACTCCTGTCTCTCAACACCTCCTAACTCACCAAGATTTTGTTCAGCCCAAGATTTCAACTGATCAGGGAGCACAAGCCTCCCCCTCCTTGAACGAATCTCAAAAAACCTATCAAACAAAGCCTTATCCTCAGGCTTAAGGCGTTCAACCATTGCTTTCAAGCCAACAATGCCTTCCCCATAAGAAACCATTAACAACCCCCCACAAGGCAGGAAAGCAAGCAAAGTTTAAAAATATTCTTAAAATAAAGGTATAAGAGAAACAATTTTAAAACAAAGACTTTTCCTTCCCAGAATGCCGGTTACAGGACGAAACGAAGTAAAGGAAGTAAAAGAAGATGCTGAACTCTTAGGATTACTTGAAAAAGCCAGCAAGACTTACTCTGAAAACTTCAAAGATGAGGCCTGGCTTGGAAGGTGCATATTCCTAAGCTGGTACTGCTCCCTCGGAAATTGCGATTTCTGCTACAGAAGCACGCAGAAACACAAGATAAAACACGCTGCAAGCGCCCGGAGAAGAAAAGAATCTATTTACACAGAGGCATTCATAATAAAGAATTTTAAGTGGAGACTTGAATTCCTAACAGGAGGATACGGGATATACCCGTACGAGGACTTACTTGAAATAACAAAGAACGTCAGCGATATCCTAGATGAAAAAATATGGCTGAACATGGGCGTGCTAAGCAGGCAACAATTAGAGGAATTAAAACCATACGTTGAAGGCGTTGTAGCAAGCGTGGAAAGCCTAACACCTTGGGTAAGAAAAAAAGCGTGCCCTGGAAAGCCATTAGGGCCTTTTGAGCACATGCTAAAGAACGCTAAGGATCTGGGGATAAAAAGAAGCATAACCATAGTTCTTGGATTAGGAGAGACATTGGAAGAATACTCGTACGTAAAAGATTTTATCTCAAAACACGACTTGGACAGGATAACGTTTTACTCGTTAAGACCTGTCTTCGGAACACCGTACGAGCACGGCCCCGAACCTGAATACGTAGCTAAATGGATAGCAAAGACAAGAATAGACTATCCAAAAATAGAAATAATAGCAGGGACCGCGGAGACAAGGATACCTGAAATAAAATACTTGTTACGAGCAGGAGCAAATGCAATTACAAAAATACCTGC
>PWLK01000086.1 GCA_003560545.1 Candidatus Woesearchaeota archaeon
ACATGCTTCCGGATCATAGAGGGGTTAGGCAGTTAGTGCTTAGGGCTTACGATGATTTGAACAAGAAGGAAGGTTTTAAGTGTGATGTGTATACTTTTGATGTGTGGAATTTGTGGAATGTTAGGAAGAGGGAGAAGCCTGTACTGGTTGTTGACATTACCAGTTATTTTACGTATAAGGTTAAGGCTTTGCACAGCTTTAAGAGTCAGATCAGCTTTTTTTCGCATACTTTCCTGGTAAACTTTTTATATGTAGGATCGTATATTAAGGCTGTGTTTAACGGCTTGAAACATGGTTATAGGTTCGCCGAGGTTTTTTACAAGGTAAGATGAAGAGGAAAAAAGAAAAAAGGGAGGGGAAGCCAAGGCTTTTGATTGCAACGGATAACTTCTTGCCTAGGTGGGATGGTATTGCCAGGTTTTTATCTGAGATAATCCCTAAGCTTACAGATGAGTATGATGTTACGGTTATAGCTCCGAAGTTCGGGGTGTATAAGCCGGAAGGGTTCAGGCTTGTAAGCGTTCCGCTGAGCAAGCTCGGAATGGGTGATTATACTTCTGCGAAGGTAAAGCGGGGCGTTGTAAAGAAAGAGGTGAGGGAAGCAGACATTGTATTCTCGCAAACAATAGGACCTATAGGTTTTCTCAGCGTGTATTATGCGAAGAAGCTCAAGGTGCCTGTTGCTAGCTTTGTGCATAGCGTTGAATGGGAGTTAGTTCCGTTGGCAACGAGCAATTCGCTTGCAAAGAAGTTTTTCTTCCCGTTTACAAAGCTGTTCGCTAAATGGATATATAACAAGTCCAACTTATTAGTAGTGCCTTCTGAAACAACAGGGGAAACTATGTCGTGGAACGGGATAAAGACAAAGAAAGCCGTGGCGAACCTAGGCGTGGATTGCGAGGTATTCAAGCCGTACAAGGATTTGAGTGAAAAAGAGCAAAGAGAAGTTGACAGGGTACGAGAAGAACTAGGATTAAAGGATTGTTTTGTTATAGGGAACCATGGAAGGATTGCAAGGGAGAAAGACTTGATGACACTGCTAAGGGCGTATAAGTGGATTCATAAAAAACATGAGGATGCAAGGCTATTAATATTAGGAGAGGGAGTGCCGGAACTGAAAGAGAAGCTTAAAGCGGTGCCAGGAGTAATCATTCCCGGTGCCAAGAATAATGTGAATGTTTATCTTAACGTGATGGATGTCTATGTTACGAGTTCTTTAACCGAAACCACGAGTTTAACAACCCTGGAATCAATGGCTTCGGGCTTGCCAGTAATATGCACTCCTGTAGGATTCATAAAGGACTATGTCAAGGACACTGTTAACGGCTTCTTATTCCCTGTGAGGGATGCTTATTCTCTTTCAAGAACGATTGAGCTACTAAAGAACCAGCCAAGCCTCAGGAAAAGCATTGGTGCTAACGCAAGGAAAACCGTGCTAAAAGAATTTACGTGGGAGAGAACAGTTGAAAAAATAAAAGAATCCTTAAAAGAAATTAGCATTTAGGCCTTTACAATAATTAGAGGCACTATCATCTCATTCTTGCTTACACCACCATGGTGCGCTACAAATTCCTTTTTCTTTTTCTTAACAATCCTATCTCTCAATATATAGTTTTCTTTCATTATGAGTATGTAATCTCCCGCCCTTTCAAACAGCTTTGGATCGGGGGTGAATAAACCAAAGTAATTTTGTTTTATAGCAATCTTTGATTTAACCAAGTAGCAATATTTGCTCAGATGCTTTTTTACGTATCTCTCAAAGTCTTTTTCTTTTCCGGGCTTTACGTAGCAATATGCTGCTCTTGGCTCACCGCTTAATGGCATGGAAAGAGTTTCTTTTAGTTTCGGATGGTCTTCAAGCCAAAGCCTTTTTTCTTTTGGGATGTTGATAAAGCCATGATCAGAAGTTATAACAAGCAATGTATTGGTTTCTTTTAGGCTTTCAGAAAACTTTTTGAGTTTTTTGTCTATTTCACTGAAATGCTTATTTGCTTTTGCAGAACCTTCTCCTTGCTTGTGATTCAGGGAATCCAGAGAATCCCAGTAACCAAATACGTACTTCTTTTTTTTGTTCCATGAAACAGCTTTTTTTATTTGCCTGAAGAAACCGTTAAGACTGCTGTAAGGCAGGATTTTTGCTTTTTTTGCCATGGCCACTGTGAAGTCAGAGTCGTGTATTTCTTTGCGTGTTACATGGAACACTTTTGTTTTCAGCTTTTCTGACAAAGGCTTCTGAGATATTATGCTTTCCACGCTTATACCGAGATGTGTAAAAGGAACCCCTCCTACTCTAGGGTTAAATGGAAGTATAGCTGATACAACGCCCAGCTCTTTCAAGTATACATACCATCCAGTTGAAGCGTGCTGCTGCGGCGGAACACCGGTTAGGAAGGTTGGTATTGCTGCGCCTGTTGTGGGCGGGAATATTGATGTCATAGTGCTTTTCATGTTTTTGTATAAGAAAGAATCTTTTTTTGTTTTAAGGTATTCAAATCCTAGGCCGTCTATTACTAATAGAACTACGTTTTTTGCTTTTTTTATCTCGCTAGGAGAAAGCGTTTTTAAGGTAGGATAAGGATGAGTTGTGTTGAATGCTTTCGATATAGAACTCATCAGGTTAACTATGCTGCCACCTTTGTAGTCTGGCTTGTAAATCATAATGAAGAACGATGTCCTAATATCTTATATAATGTTTTCTGTTGATTTACCGCATTAAATTTATAAACAATCCTTGTTTCTTTTTGGGCTATGGAGAAAAAGAAAGCTAGCGACAGCGAGAAGTATAAGCTTAAGCGCTTTGTTAAGGAACTTGAAAATTTCCGGGGCAGGGGTACGGAGCTTGTTTCTGTTTACGTGCCGGCAGGCTATGATTTGAATAAGATTAACACTCATATCAGCGAGGAGCAGGGCACGGCTAGTAATATTAAGAGTAAGCAGACCAGGGAGAATGTTATTGCTGCTTTAGAGAAGATTATTCAGCATTTGAAGTTGTTTCCGAAGACGCCTGAGAATGGGTTGGCGTTGTTTGCGGGTAACGTGGCTGAGAGGGAGGGCCAGCAGGATTACCAGGTTTGGAGTATTGAGCCTCCTGTTCCGTTAAATC
>PWLK01000062.1 GCA_003560545.1 Candidatus Woesearchaeota archaeon
AGAGCATCTCCTCTTTTTGCAGACCGAATACGTCGCGAGCAACCAGTGCGTCGATTTCAGCGGCGATCACGGCACGCTGATCCGGGTCTTCGACAACAGCGTCCAGCGAAGCAAGAATGCCAGTCTCGAACGCCTGCTGCTTGAAGGACTCCATTTCTGGTCCAACGGCGCAAAGGGCACAGACCCGCCGCACGATGTCTTTGGCCGACGGCGTTTGGTCGAAGTCACGCGGAAACGGCAAGCTATCCATAATCGTGTAGGACATTGTCAACGACACCTTTTTCCGCACCAAAAAGTCCATGACTAGCGAATTGGCGACACCGAGCCATAGGAGAAGATCGCGCTCTGATCCGTTAACGAACTCGATCGATGGAACCTTGTGCCCGCTAACGGAATCCATCGGCAGTAACGCCGCAATGAGCGCCCGCCGATTCGTTGGGCTTGCCACATCGCCAAATCCAATTCGGTAACGATGGATCCGCTCTCCCAGTTTTTCGGGGATCTGATCGGGCGTGATACGCCACTGAGGTTTAATCCGCTTTTTTGGGGAGCCGAAGGGGTAGTCCTCCCAAACCGCAGAGCGGCCACGCCCCGACACGTACCCCTTGGCGCGATAATCGTAGGCATCGATCATCCGCCCCTCGAAGACCGGCAACCCATCTTCGCCTTCGGAGAAGAGACCGCGATCATTCCCCATGTCGACTTCGCGCATGTAATGCCGATACGGCAAGCCTTCGATCTCGACACCGAATTTTGGATACCGCGCATACATTCGGGCACAGATGTCGATCTCCGACTGTGCGGCGAATTCCATTACAGCGATTGCGTCGGGCGAGAATTCCGCGATGACAGAGACGGGCAGCGTAAGTCCACCGCCAGACAGAAAGTCCTGCAATTTTTCGTGTGAGTTCACCCGGAACGCTGCGTGGAATCGATCAGTTCTGCCCTCCTTCCATGCAACGTAGAGGCAGAACTTCATCGCGGTGTGAACCTTCGCAAACCATATCCCTTTGGTGTTCTCGAAGCCGGCGAGATGTTCAAGACGGAATGATGAAAACAGTTCGCTTCGGATCGCGGTCGCATTCGCGCCGTTATAAAGGCCTTCGGGCACGAATTGCGCTACGACTCCGCGTGGCTTGGTTGCCGCGAGCGCGGTTTCCATGAACATCCGGTAAACGTTGAAATCTCCCTTTCCGAGATTCCCTTCCGCGAATAGGCGGTAGCGGCCGCTGGATTTAATGAAATGAACAGCAGCGTAGAGATCAGCGCAGTGCTGCTCCCACTTTCGGGCGAGTACCGGATCGCCGAGGAGCCGGGCGTAGGCTTGTTCCTGCTCCTCCGGCGACATGTGGCGGATATTCGGATCATAGACCGAGAAGAACTCCTTGTAATCCGGGCTCATCGTGTCCCACGGGGGGTTGCCCAGCACCACGTCGAACCCCCCCCGCGCCATCACATCGGGAAACTCGAGCGGCCAGTGAAACACGTGAACTCTGCGCGCGGTCGTCTGGGCGTTCTGCATCTTTGGAGGTAGCGTGGGGTTACCTTGAACACGCCATACATCGTGCGTCGTCGGTACAACAATTCGGTCGTTAGTACCGGCTGATGGCACTTCGGTCTTCGGCATCAGAAAGGCCGCCAGATAGAGGTCTGCCGCCGCTTGTGTACGGGCAAACGCAGGATCCGAGCGAAGTTCCGCGAAACGTTCCGCCTTGGCCCCGATCTGCTCCAGCGTATCCTCGGGCAGACTGCGCAGACTGAAGAAGTCCGTCGCCAGCGGCTTGATGGCCGGCATGGCCTCCGTTCCGGTTCCGAAGTCGAACCCGCCCTGCCCTGCCTTGGCGTCCCTGTTTACCTTGAGGTAGTACTTCGCGGTGTTCTTGTCGTCGCCGGTCAGCGGCTTGTAGGCCGCATCGGGAATACCGTCCTCCAGCACCTTCAGATCGAAGACGCCGAGGAGCGAGTCACCACAGCGGATCTGCGCGTCGAAGAAGCCAAGGGGCCGGCCCGGATCTACCGTCTCGATCCACAAGGCCACCTTGGTCAATTCCACCGCCATCGGATTGCGGTCGACCCCGTAGAGGCAGGATCGCGCCACATCGCGGAGGGCGTGGCGGAAATCCGCAAGCGAGGGCGTACCCTCGGCCCGGATGCGCGCAACCCGGGTAGCGATGCGGCGAGCCGCGGCCAGGAGGAAATGACCCGAACCGCAAGCCGGGTCGATAACACTCAGCTTGAGCAGCGCCGCCTCCGGGTCGTCCGCCTCGGCTTCCGTCCGGTCGAGGACGGGATCCAGCGCGGTATCGAGCAGCGCCTGGACCAGGCTGTCTGGTGTGTAGTAGGAACCGGTGGTTTTGCGCTGGCTGCCCTTGCGCTCGGCAAGATCGGACGCGAACCGAAGGGCTCTGCCGTGCTCACTCAACTGCGGCTGGAGTTCCAGTAAGGACTCGTAGACGGACCCCAGTTCCTCGGTCTCCATGGCCCGCCAGTTGATCGGAACCATTCCCCGCTGGCTGGAGATCCAGGAGAGACGCCACAGGGCTTCCATGCAGGCCCGGTTCGAGAGGCGGGCGTTCATGAGATCCTCGAGTGCCTCCAGGCGAAACAGTCCGCCGAGAGCCGGCAGGCCCAGGCGCGACTCGCCATCAGCCAGAGCACGGAAGACGACCTTCAGGCCCTCGTAGCGATCGTGGTGACGATCCCAACTCGCACGCCGCACCGCCTGCGCCCGCAGGTGCAGAAGGCTGTAACCCTGGAGATACAGTTGACGCACCTCGGGGGTAGCGTCGGGTGGATGCAGCAGTTCCCGATCCTCCGCAACCATCAGGAAAATTAGCCGGTACACCAGACGGAGCAGCTCGTTGAACCAGACGGTCCGGTCCAAACGACCGTCGTGCAACCGTTCGGCCAGCGCCGGGTTCTCGGTGAGAAAACCCGTCCCGAGAACACGCAGCGCCTCTTCCACTTGCGCCGAGAGCCGATCGCGGGCGGCTTCGCCCTCGCGGGACCCGGCATCGCGCCAGC
>PWLK01000031.1 GCA_003560545.1 Candidatus Woesearchaeota archaeon
ACCAGGGTGGACGCGCGCACGATGCGGGCGATGCGCGGCGTGTACACGATCGCGAGGGCGACGACCACGTTCACGACCGAACCGCCGAGGATCGCGACCAGCGAAATGGCGAGAAGGATATCCGGGAACGCCATCATGGCGTCGACCAATCGCGACAGAGGCGCGTCCAGAACACGATAGAAGCCTGCCAGCAGCCCGATCAAGATCCCGACGATGGCCGACGCCAGCGCGACCCCGGCCCCGATCCCGAGCGACACACGCCCCGCATAGATGAGCCGCGACAGGACGTCGCGTCCGAAGGCGTCAGAGCCGAGCCAGAAGACCTCTCCTGGCGGGGTCAGTCGCTGCCGTACCGACATGGAGGTGGGATCGAGGGGGAAGACCACCGGCCCGAGCGACACGATCAGGACGACGATCAGCATGAGCCCGAGGGCCACCGCGACGACCTGCCGCGAGAGCATGACCCGGAGCAGACTGCGCTCCTCGGAGAGGTCCACGCTCGCCATCAGTAGCGCACTCGCTTGTCCAGGAGCAGGTAGAGCAGGTCGGTGATCAGGTTGATGGCGACGTACAGGACGGCCACCACGATGAGCGTGCCCTGGATCACCGGGTAGTCGCGCCGGAGCACCGCGTTCACGACGAGGTTGCCGAGCCCAGGAATGTTGAACACGCGTTCGGTGACGACGGCGCCCGAGACCAGCAGCGCAAACGTCAGACCGACGACCGTGATGATGGGGATGCCGGCGTTTCGGAGGGCGTGCCTCAGCACGACGCGTCGCTCGCCCATGCCCTTGGAGCGTGCGGTGCGAATGTAGTCTTCGTCGAGCACGTCGAGCATGGAGGCGCGCGTGAACCGCAGGATGAGCGCTGAGTTCACCAGCCCCAACACCAGCGCTGGAAGGATGAGGAACTGCAGCCGTTCGAAGAACGTGCTCTCCGGCCCGCCGTAGCCCGAGGCCGCGAACCAACCGAACTCGGTGGCGAGCCAACGCTGGGCGATCAGACCCGTCCAGAAACTCGGCAGCGAGGCGGCCAGCATCGCCAAGGCAATGACCGATTGATCGAAGAAACTACCCCGACGGAACGCTGCATAGATTCCGATGGGCACGGCAACCAGCATCGAGAAGAACAGCGAGAGCAGGGCCAGCATCGCCGTCGGTTCGGCCCGCGCGGCCAGCACCGTGGTGACGGGCAGGTTGAAGAAGAGCGAGCGCCCGAGGTCGCCTCGGGCCGCGTCGCGGAGAAACGCCAGGTACTGCACGAAGATCGGGAGGTCGAGGCCGAGGCGCGCCCGAAGCTCTGCCACATCCTGAGCGGTCGCCTCTGGGCCGAGCATCAGCGCGGCCGGATCACCGGGCGCCACCCTCACGATCACGAACGCGATGGTGAGCACCATCGCGACGACGATGGCCATGCCGACGAGCCTACGGAGCAGATAGCGGGCCATGGAGACGTCCTTCAGGAACAGGCCCAGCCGGCGCGAACCGCCGGCTGGGCCGTACGGTGATCAATCGATCTCAGCGTTCCAGAAGAACGGCCAGGGGTTGGCAGGGACGCCCTGCAGTCCTGCGCGCTGACCCATCAGCGCGTTGAAGTTGCCGACCTTGATGAAGCCGACGTCCTCGAAGTTGATCCGCTGGAGCTCTGCGAAGATCTCCTGGCGTGCGGCCGTATCGGTCTCCGCCGTGAAGCGCGCGAACGCCTCCTCCTTCTCGGGGTCGGCCCAGCCGCCCGGTGCGCTCGCCAACCACAACGCCGTCAGCGACGGATCGGGGAGGAAGGGCGAGTGGGTGATGTACACGTCCCAGATGGAAGGATCGTTGCGGCGCTGGCCGTGCGTCGCCCAATCCACCACGTCCAGTTGCACCGTGAAGCCGGCCGCCTCCAAGGCAAGGCGGGCGACCTCGGCCATCTGATAGTGGAACTCGAACTGACGCGACGTCAGGATGCGCAATGGTGAGCCGTCGTAGCCAGCGGCGGCCAGGAGGGCACGCGCCTCCTCCGGATCGTTGCGGTTGTAGTACTCACTGCCGGCCTCGTTGTGCCAGACCCAGCCTTCCGGGAAGAGCGCGGCGTCAACGACGTAGAAGTCCTCGTCGCCGAACGCCGCGAACAGCATGTCGTCGATGGGGAGCGCGGCCTGGAGGGCGAGGCGGATGTTCTGGTCGGCCAAGATGCCTTCGATGTGGTTCGGTACCCACACGGGCCAGCCGAACGGCGTCAGCAGCAGTGGCTCTGCCACCGAGCTCGCCTGCAGCCGCGCGAGCGCTTCGGTCTGGAGGGTCGGCACGAAGTCGAACTGACCGGACAACAGGCCTTCGAGGCGCGTGCTCTGGTCGGGTACCGGCACGAAGCGGATCTCGTCGGGGATCTGCAGGCGCGCTCCGCCATGGCCGTCGGACGGCTCGGTCCGGCTCGAGTATCCATCGAACCGCACCAGTTGGACGTACTGGTCGGGCACGTGCTCCTTGATCATGTACGGACCCGTGCCCACGATGACGTCGATGGTCTCGGCGATGATCTCGCTCGGGTAGATGACCGCGGCGGAGTTCGAGAACGCGAGCAGCGCCAGCAGCGGGCTGTACGGTTCCGTCAAGGTGATCGTCACCTCGAGCGGCCCGCTTGCGGTCACCGCAGCGACCTGGCCCGCCACCCCGCGACCGCGCGAGGCCGACTCAAGCCAACGCTCCAGCGACGCAACCACATCGCCAGAATCCATCATCGAGCCGTCGTGGAACTGCACCCCATCGCGGAGGGTGATGCGGTAGACCTTCCCGTCTTCCGAGATCTCGGGCATCTCAGCCGCGAGGAGCGGTACCACGTCCCATGAACTGTCGAAGGTGAAAAGGGTCTCGACGAAGTGTTGCGTGACCTGGCTGACGATGTCGTGCGTGGACAGCATCGGATCGAACGTTTGGGCCTCGCCGGCGATCGCGACGGTGATGACCGAGTTGGCGAAGACCACGGGCAGCGATAGTGCGCCCACGATCAGGAGAG
>PWLK01000048.1 GCA_003560545.1 Candidatus Woesearchaeota archaeon
ATCCTCAGAGACTACACGCCGAACACGATTATTCGTGAAGATATAGTCCGAACCTTCAGGTGACTGAAGGAGATATGCAGAAATGTATATCCGCCATCATTGATGGTCAGTACCTTTTCAAGGGGAAGTAACAGAATTTTTAGTTTGAGTTTGCCAATAGTGCTATTGAGCAGTAAGCGAAAAGCACAGTTTTGGTCAAGCTTTTTCTAAAAGATTGAGCGAAATGCCTTGCCGTTTGAATGACGGCCTGCATGAATGGCGTAACGAGATGCCCGCTGTCCCTAACTAGAACCCTCCGAAAATTCCTTTCTGGTGCAAAGGCCAGAGACTTCCAGTGGGAAGCGAAGACCCCGTGAAACTTTACTGTAGCTTGTTGCTGCAAAGTGAAACTGGTTGTACAGTGTAAGTGGGAGTTGTTTGATGGCACAGGCGCAAGCTTGTGTTTAGACGCCAATGTAACACCACTCTTCCGGTTTTGCTTTGCTAACCCTTCCGAGGGGACACCATCAGGTGGACAGTTTGGCTGGGGTGGCACGCTGTTGAAAAGGTATCAACAGCGCCCAAAGGTTGGCTCAGACGGGTCAGAAATCCGTCGTAGAGTGCAAGAGCAAAAGCCAGCCTAACTAGGATTCTGACGTGAGGGATCTTAGTAGAGAAATCTGGGTCTAGCGAACTTCTACTTGTCCTTGATTGGGCGGTAGAGATGACCAAAAAGTTACTCCGGGGATAACAGAGTTGTCGCGCCTGAGAGCTCCTATCGACGGCGCGGCTTGCTACATCGATGTCGGCTCTTCCTATCCTGGCCGTGCACAAGCGGCCAAGGGTGCGGGTGTTCACCGATCAAAAGGAATCGTGAGCTGGGTTCAGTACGCTGTGAGGCAGTATGTTTGATATCTACTGGAAGTGTTTTGAGATCTGAAGGGAAGAACCCCTTAGTACGAGAGGAACGGGGGATCGGCGCCTCTGGTTTACCAGTTATCCGACAGGGTATTTGCTGGGCAGCTACGCGCTAAGGGATAAGTGCTGAAAGCATCTAAGCACGAAACCCTCCCTGAAAAGAGATCTCTTAGACGCCCATAGAAGATGGGTTTGATAGAAGCGGCGTGTAAGCACCAAGGTGACGAGGTGTTCAGCGCGCGCTTACTAAACGTCGTTCTCCTTTTTTTTAGTGGAGTCTGGGATTGGTTTTTGCATGGCTTTGCTTTTTTTCATTTTTTTGCTGGGTGAGGTGGTGATTGATTTGGTTTTGAAGGATTTGGTTTCTTTGGATGGTTTTTTTTCTTTGAAGAGTCTTTCTCGTCAGGGTTTGGTTTTTTTGTTGAAGCATAGTTCTACTAGTCCTTTGAGTGCTGGTGCTTTGAGGGTTTTTTCTGATTTTTCTGGGAGGCATGGGAGTGTTCCTTGTTTTGTTCTTGGTGTTCGGGAGGCTAGGAATGTTTCTTCTAGGGTTGAGGAGGATACTGGTGTTGGGCATGAGGTGCCTCAGGTTTTGTTGTTTAGGGATGGTGTTGTTGTTTGGAGTGTTAGTGGTGCGGGTGTTTCTTTGGTGGCTTTGGAGAATGCGTTGAGGAAGCACTCTGATTAAAGCATAATATTTATAAATAACGTGGGAGTTCGTTTGTTTGTAGTTTGTTTAAGGTGAATTGTTATGAGTGAGATTAAGCATAAGACTGCGGGGAGTTTGCAGAAAGGTGATTACGTTGTTGTTGATGGCGCGGCTTGCGCTGTTACTGATGTTAAGGTTAGTAGGCCGGGTAAGCATGGGCATGCTAAGGTTAATTTGATGGCTGTTGGTTTGCTGGATGAGAAGAAGCGCAACATGGTTGTTCCCGGTCATGATAACGTGGAGGTTCCTGTTATTGATAAGAGGAACGCTCAGGTTTTGAGTGTTGAGGGGGGTACGTGTAGCGTTATGGATTTGGAGACGTTTGAGAATTTTGAGATGAAAGTTCCTGAGGATTTGAAGGATAAGTTGAAGTCTGGTGATGTCGTGCTTTACTGGGTTGTTTTGAGTGAGCGCGTGTTGAAGCAGATTAAGCCGAATTAGTAGGTGTTATTATGGGTAAGTTTCCTGAAGCGAGTGCAAGGTTGTTGGATAACATTTTTGTTTGTAAGGTGTGTAAGCGTAAGGTTAGGACTACTAATCTCCGTGTTATTAAGGGGGAGAGTCGTTGTAGGAAGTGTTCTAGTCGTACTTTGAGGCCTGCTAGGAAGAAGTAAGGTTTTATTTTCTTGTTTTTCTGGCTATTGTTTCTTCGTTTATCTTTCTTGTTATGTATTCGTTTTCTTTTGCGGTTGCTTCCAGTTTGTTGTAGTGGCTTTTTGTTGTGTACGTGTTTCTTATTGCTTCTGATCCGCTTATTATGATTGCGCCTTCTGTGTAGTTCCCTGTTAGCATGGTTATTATTCCTGTTGTTGTTGCTATGTTGGGCAGTATTTTTCCTATTATTAGGTAGTTGGTTTGTTCTTTTGTGTTTTTATTTGTTTGTTTTAGTAGTTCTTCTTCGTTTATTATTCCTTGTGAGTGCATGTTGTGTATTTTTTCGTTTTGGTTTTTGTAGTGTTCTTTCATGTTTTTTCCTAAGAAGTAGTTCTTGGTCCAGGTTTTCAGTACTTGTAGTGCTAAGCCCATTTTGTTTGGTGTTGTTTTTTCTGGTTCTTATATTTTTCTTTTTAGTTTTATTATTGTTTCTGTGTGCGGTGTTTGTGGGAATAAGTCGAATACAGCTGTTTTTTCCACCAAGTATTTTTCTTTTAGTCTTATTAGTTCTTTTCCCAGTTGCGCAGGGTTACAGGAGATGTAGATTATTATTTCCGGTTCTAATTCCAGGAGTGCTTTAACGGTTTTTGGGTGCATCCCGCTTCTTGGCGGGTCTGTTATTATGTGTAAGGGTTTTTTTATTTCGTTTTTTATTTTTCTTAGTTGTGATGCGTCTAATAGTTTTGTTTTTACGTTTTTCGTTTGGTTTTTTTCCGCGTTTTTCTCTGCACTTTTAACTAGTCCTTCATAGTTTTCTATTATTGTTACTGATTCGTATTCTTCAGAGTTGGTTATTCCAAAGGTTCCTACTCCTCCGTATAAGTCCAGTAAGTGTTTGCCTTTCCTCTCTTCTTTTTCAAGCAATTCCTTTGTGTATATTAGCATTTTCTCGGTCATTGCGTGGTTGTTCTGGAAGAATCCTTGTATGTTAAAAGAAAACTTTTTGCTTAATAGTTCTTCTTCTATTTCGTCTTTTCCTTTTACCATGAAGTAGTTTTCTGATATGCTCTTATCTGAATCCTTGGGCGTTCTTGTTATGGTTATGTTGTCAGCAGAGCTTTTTTCTGAGTATTCTTTTATTTTTGTTATGGCTTCCCCAAGTTTTGGTGAGTCTTCGTTGAGTACGAAGGATATGTTTGTTTCTTTCTTTGTTTTCCTGATTACTGCGTATCTGTAAGTCCCTGTTTTTTTTCTTAGGTCAAAATAATCAGCTTCTTTGAATTCCCTGCGTATTTCTTTTAGTAAAGAGTTTATTTTTTCTTCGCTTATCACGCATCGTTCTATGTCTACGATTCTGTCCCACCTGCCTTTTCTTCTTAGGCCTAGGCCTCCTGCGTGGAATACGAAGTCCATTCGGTTCCTATAGTTGTATTCGTTTGCGCTAAACAATTCTATTTCTTCTTCGGGTATTCCTGTCATGGCTGAGACTTTCTTCTGTTTATTTATTATTTGCAACTCGTAGGGTATGTGTTGTGCTGAGCATCCTCCGCATTCTTCGTAGTACGGGCATTTCGGTTCTCTCATGATGTACTGGTAGAATTGTTTTGTTTTTTTGAATTTTGCTGTTTTATTCGTGTAATTTGCTTATTATTATGTTGTGGTATATTTTGTTGTTTTGTTTTTCTGCACCTTTTTCTATTAATTTGTCGATGTTTATTGTGTTTCTTCCGTCTGTGTATGTTGTGTCTATCGGTGCTTTTTGTTCGTGTATTATTTCTCTTTTTAGTTTGGAGTCTTTTGATGCCCATTCAATTAAGTTGTTGGCTGTGTTTGAATGCGCTATGTATAGTGTTGTATTTGTTTGTTTCGCGGCTAAGGCTGCCAGACTGAATAAGTCCGGGCAATTTTCGCATATTTCTGGGATGTATGCTGGTGCTATTGTGGATATTCCTTTTTCCCCATCGTAGTTTTCCAGGGTTGTAAGCATATCTCCTCTTACTAAGTTTATTGTTTTGTCTTTTGATTTTATTTCTACCATGTGTCCTTTTTCTCTTATTTCTGCGTCATTAAGTGTGCTGCCTGTGTTCATCGTGTATGCTTCTATTGCTAGTTTTAGTGATTCTAGTGTGATATCTGAGAATGTAAGTTCTCTTGGGTTAAGGTGTTTTGATGCGTAGTTTCCTAGAAATCCTGTGCCGCATCCTAGGTCTAGGAATTTTTCTGCTTTTTTTACTTCGTTTTTTAGGTATTTTGCGAGTGTGAAGTGCATTAGTGTGGGGTTTGGTATTGTATCTTGTGTTCTTGGTAGTACGACTGTTTCGTCGTATACTATGACGTAGTTTTCTATGTTTCTTCTGTTTATTTCTTTGTTTAGTCTTCGGTCTACTCCGGATTCTGGTTCGTCAATTTCTATTGCTTTTTCTTCTAGTCCTGCCAGAAATTGTTTTTTTAGGTTTTTGCTTGTTTCCACGAAATGCGTTATCATTTTTTTTGTCAAGATAGAACTTTTTATAAAACTTTCGAATTTTAATCACTTTATAGTAGTGTTTTAAATACAATAATAAACTTCTATATAGTAAATAATTGTTTTTTTTTTATATTATGGAAAAGTATTTAAACGATTTTCTTCAGAGATGAATTATCTGTTTGTAGGGAGTGTTTTAGTTGAAAAAAGGAGAAGTCCAGCAGGTTTTTGTTTATCTAATGGTTGTAGTGGTTGCAGGAGTCGTTATATTAATAGGTTACTCGTCTATTAGCAATATTATTGATAGTGGCGCGGACGTTCGGGAAGCCCAGCTTAGGAGTTCTTTGGAGTCTGAGTTTGGTCGTGTGACTTTTGGTTCTTTCAGGACTGTTGACTTAAGCGTTCCCAGTGGTATTGATTCGTTGTGCTTTGTGGACTCCATGGGCGTCGTAGATCAGGAAGACCATCCTTTTATTTATGAAGAACTCCAAGCCGGGACTGACAACACGGTCTTCTTGGTTAAGGGAGATTCTTATGTTCCTTTCCTTGCAGTTGATGACTTAGTTGTTTCCAACGAAGTTTTTTGTGCTAACGTTTCCCGTGGTACAGCCTCCTTTGTGTTAACTGGTTTGGGAAGGGATCGGGTTGGCGTTGGTGCTGAGCGTGTTCCGCCTGTTAATGTGCATTTCAGGGGTTTCACTGAGGAGTCCGCGGAGTTCAGCGTTACAATGGATGTTAATGACCGAGTCCAGTTTTCTCTCCCCGGAGATGCTCCTTATGTTATTAGGCTGTTCGATTTCACTGAAGACAGCGCTACATTTATTGTGAGAGATTTGGGTTCCGGAAATTATTTTGGGCCTCATACAATACTTGAGGGAGAAGAATGGTATATAGATGAGATTTCCCTGGTTATAGAACTTGATAGTATTAGCTCGGCAACTATCACTGTGCGCTCCGAGAAAGGATTCGAACCCGGTGAAGTTGTTGATTCATGCAGAGGGGTGGTTGACGAAACCGTTCCCGGAAGGGTAGTTGTTTCTTTTGAAAACGAAGAATATGGATGGATTGCCTCATATTCCCTGGAGCGTCTTAATAGAGGTAGCTGGGATGGTTGGGGGAGGTCTGATGTGGGAGCTCATTTTCTTGGTCCTGTTAGTGCTAGTATTCCTGAAGGTGAATACAGGGTCACTCTTTATACGTATGACGGTCATGGGGAGAGGACTGACCAAGACCAGCGTGACGAAAGATGGTTTATTAGGCTTATGAGCGGGGATGACGAGTTGGTCGCTTCGCGTGCTTCGAATGATTTGCCCGTGGGGTATGGGTATGTGTTTCAGGCTGATGTTGTTGATGATTCATTGTACGTGCCAGGGGGTGTTAATAACGCGTTTGCTTGGCATGCTGCTTATCCTGATGATACTAGTCCTAATAGTTTGCATCCTTTGTGTGCTGTATTTGACCCTGTTAATGATGATATGCCTCCTGTTGATGAGCCGGAAGACGAAAGAGAACCTGAAGAGGATGATAAAGAAGATGATGATGTTCCTGATGATGAGGTTTTGCGGGATCTTGGTGCTATGTCTACAATGCTTTTTTATCCTTATGTTGACTTTGTAATAGAAGATGTTAGTTATGATGGTAATCCTTTCGATGTTATTGTTGATGTTGTTTTTACACATACTTCTTCTGGTGAAGAGATTCGTTCTTTGGCGTTTTATGATGGGGATTGGGATGAAAACACAGGTTCTTCCAGTATTGATGATTGGGTTATTCGTTTCACGGGTACAAGGCTTGGTGAGTGGACTTTTGTCACTTCTTCATCTAATTCTAATCTGAATGGGTATACAGGAACAATAGATGTCGTAGAACAAGACAATCTCTTAATACATGGTGGTAAGAGACACCAAGGGAACTGGTGGACTATCCTTGATTATCAGGGTAACGAGAAGCCTTTCATACCTATAATTTATCATCATGAAGAGAACTCGTTAAAAGTCTACGTTACTTCTTTCTCAGATAATCATATTGCAAGGGAATCTCAGATTGATTATTTGGTACAAATAATGGAAGATAACCATGCAAACGTGGCGGTCTTAGGAGTTTTTGCTGCTTGGACTGATAAGGATAGCAGGGATTATGGATTGTATTGGAGTGATAACCCTCAGGAGAACCCTCAGAACCCTGATATTAGGTCTTTCGAAGTTATTGAGCATGTCGCGGCTCGCCTGGCAGAAGAAGGTATTGAGCTTCATTTGTGGAAGTGGCGTGATGAGGATCACCCTGATTTTGCTACACCAGCTCATATAGGTGGTGTTAACAGTGAGCAGGATCGCCGGGTTCAAAGATATATTGCTGCAAGGCTTGGTCCTTTGTTGAACTGGCATATGACTTATGGAATAGACATGCATGAAGAGTGGGCTACTCCTCAGGAAGTTTTGGATTGGTATGATTATATGCATGAGCATCTGGGTTGGTCTCATCACTTGTCTGTAAGGGAAAGATTGTTTGATCAGTCATCCGGGACTTTTGTGATGGGTGAGAACAAGCTGGATTATCATTCTGATGATCATAAGGCTGGTTTGGAAAGTGATATGTACGAGGTAACTGCTGGTTTTGTAGATGCTCCTCCAGGGCTTCCTTTTGTTTACGAAAGGAGATTTCTCCATACAAGGGATGACATTTGGGATATGAATAATACTAGGAGGGCGATGTGGCAGTTCTGGATGGCAGGAGGCGCAACAGCCGTCTGGGGAAGGATGTGGGGGGATAACACTCCTCATTACCCGAATCCTGAGCAAATAGGTATTTTCAGGAGTTTCTGGGAAAATTATATGGACTTGGATTATGAACGAGATAATGCCTTTACTGACGGGTATGGCTTGTCTTCCCTTGATGCAGGTGCTCAAAGGCTTGTTGCTTACAAGGAAAATACTAATTCTGTTCAAGTGGATTTGTCAGGAGTGCATTCTATTGAAAAAGCTATTGCTGTCAACACAAAAAGCGCATCTTACAGTGAAATAGATATTTCAGGAAGCTTGTCCCCGGGCGAAGCTAACACATGGACTGCTCCTATCAATTCTGATTGGGTTTTGTATGTAAAAGTAAATTAGTTTATGTAAAGTGCCGCAGGAATTTTTAATGTATAATATATTGATTGAGTTTTATTCATCGTTCTATTTTTTTAGCAACATTTATATATTATTTGCAGGGTTTTCTGTTCTCATGCTTGAATTTCTCCAGAATTACGGGATTGTAATAGCATTTTACCTGACTGTAGTCCTTTTAATTTATTTTAACAGGAAAAAATTCCATTTCGAAGGTAAAATCATAGCTATGTACAAGACCAAGCTAGGCCTTAAGACTATGAAGCGCTTAGCAGATAGGCATCCAAAGCTAATAAAATTCTTGGGCACCACAGGGATATACGTTGGTTTTCTCGGTATGTTTTTCATATTATACATGGTTTTCCTTGGGTTGCACCAATTAATATTCAGGCCTGACGCACCACCTCTTTTCACCCCGGTTCTTCCCGGGATAAGCATTCCTGGAAGCCCTATAACCCTGCCTTTACTGGAAGGATTAATAGCTTTATTCATAGTGGTAGTCATCCACGAGTTCAGCCACGGCGTCGTCTCCAAAGCGTACAAGATCCCTATTAAGAGTTCGGGGTTTGTAATGATAGGTCCTCTCCCAGGAGCGTTTGTTGAGCCAGACGAAAAAAAGCTTCAGAAGTCTTCCAGGAAGATACAGATGAGCATATTCGCCGCAGGCCCTTTTTCAAACATATTGCTCGCAGCGCTCATAATAGCAATGGTAATAGGTGCTGGTGCGATAACTTCTAACATGTACGAATCCTCAGGGATACTCATCACAGGCTTCACAGATGAAACAGAGATCCAGCCAGAAGGCCGATTGGAAGGCTTGGAGGAAGGGGAAATAATATATTCTGTTAACAACGAAAGCGTGAGGTCAGTGTTCAACTTGATAGGAGCGTTACAGAATTCTTCTCCTGGAGACATAGTCTTCCTTGAAACAAGTCTTGGAGAGAAAGAAATAACCTTGAGCAGCCACCCTGATAATGAATCCCAGGCATACCTAGGCGTCTTCCTGGAGCACAGCGTGACGCCCAGGGAAGAAGCAGGGTACGTCTTCCCCGAACCGGTCAGGAACGCGTGGTTCTGGTTGTTCGGGAACCCGTTCAGCTTGACATTTGACGGCAACCTCGGCTTGTTCGGCTGGATATTCGTGTTAAGCCTCGGTATAGGTATAGTAAACCTTCTCCCAGCAGGGCCTGTTGACGGCGGCAAAATGTACTTGTTAGTCCTTGAGAAGTACCTTAGGAAAAGCCTTGCAAAAAGGATATGGGTTGCAACCCTGCAAGTCCTATTAGTAATTGTAGCAATCCTGATATTTGTCCCTATATTTATGGCGTTGTTCTTTTAACCAAATCTTTAAAAACCGCTTCTCTTTCCCAAGAGCATGGCAAAGGAATTCGAGGAATTAAGGAAGAAAGCGTTGGAGTCCGTAAAGGAAAAAGTTAGGAAATCTGTTTCCAAGGACCACATGATTATAAATGCTATAAGCAACGTTGAAGAGCTTGAAAAAACAATAAATGCCTTTGCTTCCAGGCTCAGAGACTGGTTCTCCTTAAAGAATCCTGAACTTGAAAGAAAAATTGAGGATAACGAGGAATTCATAAAAATCGTTCTTGCCAGCAAAGACGAACCTACGTTGATGGGCGCGGAATTCGAAGAAGAAGACGTGCAAGCCATGAAAGCATTAGCCGCGATTGCCCAGGGCATGGTGGAAACAAAAACTTTCTTGTTGCTTTATCTTGAAAAAATTATGAAAGAATACTGCAAAAACCTGTACGTGCTTGCAGGTACAACAACAGCTGCTAAACTCATCCGTGAAGCCAAATCCCTGAAGAGGCTTGCAGAGCTTCAGAGCGGGACCATCCAGTTGTTCGGCGCTGAAAAAGCGTTGTTCCGCCACTTGAAAAGCGGTGCTAAGCCGCCTAAGTACGGGTTTATAATAAGTCACCCTGTTGTTGCCAAAACCCCTCAGAAGGACAAGGGAAAGGCAGCAAGGGCTCTCGCTGATAAGATAAGCCTTGCAGCCCGTCTTGATTACTTCAAAGGAGAGTTCATGGCGGATAAGATGCTCGCAGACCTGCAAAATAGATTCGGCCAGTAAAAAAAGGTGTTTGTGTGGAAGAAATCAACAAGCTCAGGGTTTACCGGAAGAAAGATGGAAGGAAAGAGTCTTTCTATACGCGAAGCGCGTATCCTGGTTATAAAGGGTTCAGCGAGAACACCTTTAAGGTTAAAAAAGTTGAGTACAGGGAGATAGATCCTAAGAGGAGTAAGTTCGCCGCGGCCATTGCTAAAGGATTGTCCCAGACAGGGATTAAGGAAGGTTCTAATGTGCTCTATCTTGGTGCCAGCCATGGTTATACAGCTTCATTCATATCTGACATTGTGGGCAAGCAAGGCTTTGTTTTCGCCCTGGATTTCGCTCCAGGCGTTGTGCGCGACCTTGTTTTTGTATGCGAAAAGAGGGGTAACATGGCTCCTCTCCTTGAGGATGCGAATCATCCTGAGCGTTACAAAGGAATCGTTCCAATGGTTGATGTTGTTTTTCAGGATGTCGCTCAAAGGGATCAGTTAGGTGTTTTCCTGAAAAACTGTAGTGCTTTTCTAAAAAGCGGTGGCTTTGGCTTGCTCGCGGTTAAAGCAAGAAGTATTGATGTGACGAAGAAGCCAAGAGAAGTTTTTAAGGAAGTAAAAGATTTTTTTGATGAGCAACAGGATTTTGTTGTCGTGGATTACCGGGAGCTGTCTCCTTTTGAGAAAGACCATGCTTTCTTCGTTGTAAAAAAGAAGTGATATTTATGGATCGTTATGTTCGTCAAAGGGTTTTAAGGCAGATAGGAAATGAAGGCCAGGAAAAACTTAAGAGTTCTAAGGTCGTGGTTATCGGCGTTGGAGCCCTTGGCACTCTTACCGCTGAACTCCTTGTAAGGGCAGGCATTGGAAAAATCTTGTTGGTGGACAAGGACGTTGTAGACATGGTTAACCTTCAACGCCAGGTTTTATTCGAAGAAGTTGATATTGGGCAGAAGAAAGTAGTGGTTGCTAAGGAAAAGCTTCAAAGAATAAATAAGAACATAGAAATAGAGGTTATCGACGATTTTCTCCGTGATGGAAACTCGATAATGCTTAACGATTGTGACTTAATCCTTGACTGCACGGATAACATGCGTGCCAGGCACGCTATTAACAATTATTGTGCTTCCACCGAAAAAAAATGGGTTCACGCTGCTGGCTCAGGGGTTACGGGGAATGTTTTAGTGGTGGATAACCCTGTTTTGTTCGAGAAAATATTTGGCGGGTCAGCTTCTTTTGATTCCTGTGAGGAAATCGGTGTGATGAATTCTTTGACAGCCATGGTTTCATCCCTCCAGGTCACGGAAGCCCTTAAAATCCTTGTGGGTGACGAGTATTGCAAAGACTTGATAAGGGTTAATGTTTGGGAGAATAAGTACGAGCGTATCAGGGTTTCATAGAAACATATAAAAAACATTTAGTTATACCGGTGACTTATGGCATTGAAAGTATACAACACGCTTACCAGGAAGAAAGAAGAATTGAAGCCGCTGAAAGACAACAAGATTAACATGTTCGTCTGCGGCCCCACGGTTTATAATTATATTCATATTGGGAACGCGAAGACTTTCACGCAGTTCGACATGATTGCCAAGTACATCCGCTACAAAGGATTCGACTTATACTATATTATGAACATCACGGATGTGGATGATAAGATAATTAAGGCTGCGAAAGATGCAGGCATCTCCGAGTCAGAGCACGCGTTGAAATTCGAGAAAGAATTCCACAAGGACATGGGGTCTTTGGAGAATGATGCTGTTAACGAGTACCCTAGGGCTACCGCTCATATGAATGCTATTATCAAGCAGGTCAAGGATTTGTTGGATAAAGGTTTTGCTTATGAAACGAGTGACGGTGTTTACTTTGAAATTGACAGGTTCTCTGAGTATGGCAAGCTGTCCAAGCAGCCTTTAGATCAAATCAAGGAGGGTGCACGTGTTG